>DATIOB010000249.1:0-3488 GCA_035473605.1 Conexibacter sp. | reverse complement strand
GCGCCGGACGCCGCGCGAGCCGCGCCGCGCGGCGGCTCCGCCTACGTCCGCATCGGCGGCCGCGCAGCGATGGAGGTGGCGCTCGCGAGCGCGGCGGCCGCGGTCGTGCTCGCGCCCGATGGCGCGACGATCGCCGCGGCGCGGGTCGCGCTCTGCGCCGTCGCACCGACCTGCCTGCGCGCGCCGGCCGCCGAGGCGCTGCTGACCGGCGCCGTACCGGAGCCGGACGTGCTCGACGCCGCCGCGCGCGCGGCCGTCGGCCACGCCGCCGCGATCGACGACCACCGCGCGCCGGCCGCCTACCGCGAGGCGGTCGTCGAGGTTGCACTGCGACGGGCGCTCGACGCCGCCTGCGCGCGCGCCGCCGCCGCGCCGTCCGCGCCCGGCGATGCCCCGCTCACCAACGGAGCGCCCCGATGACGCTCACCCTCACCGTCAACGGCGAGCCGCGCACGCTCGACCTGCCGCCGCAGACCACGCTGCTGGAACTGCTGCGCGAGCGGCTCGGGCTGATCGGCGCGAAGGAGGGCTGCGACGACGGCGAGTGCGGCGCCTGCACGGTGCTGCTCGACGGCGCGCCCGTCAACGCCTGCATCCTGCTCGCGGCGCAGGCCGGCGGTCGCGCGGTCACGACCGTCGAGGGCGTGCACGGGGCCGGCGGCCCCGGCGATGCCCACCCGCTCCAGCGCGCGCTCGTCGAGCACGGCGCGATCCAGTGCGGCTTCTGCACGCCGGGGATCGTGATGGCCGCGCTCGCGGCGGTCGCGGAGCCGGATGCTCCCGCGTCCGGCACCCCCGCGCGGCCCGCGCCCACCGAACCGGTCGCCACCGAACCCGCCATCCGCCGCGCGCTCGCGGGCAACCTCTGCCGCTGCACCGGATACCAGAAAGTCGTCCCGGCCGTGATGGCCTGGGCGGACGAGAACCACCACCAAAGGAAGAACCGTGGACCTTCGGCGTGAGCAACCAGAGCAGCTGCGCGTGCTGTTCGCCTTCGGGCTGACGCCCGACTTCTACCGCGCCGACACCGAGCACGTGAACGCCTGCGTCGCGGCCTTCGACACCGCCTTCGACGGCCTCCACGCGCGCTTCGGCGTGACGGTCCTGGCGAGCATGGACGACGACCAGCTGCAGGTCGGCCCGTCGGCGGCGTGGCCGTGGACGGCGTACGTGATCGCCGACGCGCCCACCACCGAGGCGGTGATCGCGGTCTGCAACATCGTGCGCGAGACGCCGGTGCTCGAGGACCGGCTGTGGAAGTACGTCAAGGTCGAGGCGCGGATCGGCCGCCCGCTCTTCTTCGCGAGATCATGAGCGCGCCCGGCGACAGCGCGGCCAGCGCGCCCAGCACCGGAGACGCGCGCGTCGCGCTCGTCACCGGCAGCGCCCAGGGCGTCGGCGCGGCGATCGCGCAGGAGCTGCTGGCGCGTGGCCACCGCGTCGTGCTCGTCGACCGCGACGAACAGGCCAACACAGCCACCCAAGCGCAGCTCGACCCCGACCACACGACCACCCACGCGCTCACGCTCGACCTGCGCGACGCCGCCGCGATCGAGCCCGCGATCGAGACAGCTCACCAGCGCTGGGGCCGCCTCGACATCCTCGTCAACAACGCCGCGTACACGACGCCGACGCCGCTCCCCGACATCACCGTCGAGGAGTGGGACGACGTGCTCGACACGAACCTGCGCGCCGTCTTCCTGCTCAGCCGCGCGGCCGGCGCGCGCATGAAGGACAGCGGCTGGGGGCGGATCGTCAACATCGCCTCGCTCGCCGGTCAGGCACCGCGGCCGAGCGGGATCCCGTACGCCGCCTCGAAGGCCGGCATGATCGCGCTCACGCGCTCCTTCGCCGCCGAGCTGGCGCGCGACGGCGTGACCGTCAACGCGGTCGCGCCCGGCCCGATCGAGACGCCGATGGTGAAGACGGTCGCGCCGGAGATCCTCCAGCGCCTCGTCGATTCGATCCCGGTCGGCCGCATCGGCAGCCCGCGCGAGGTCGCCGCGCTCGTCGCCTTCCTCGCCTCCGACGACGCCGGCTTCGTGACCGGCGCGACCTACGACGTCAACGGCGGCGCCGCGATGCGCTGAGGCGCCCGCACCGCGCCGAACCCCGCCGAACACCACGAGGACGAACCCACGCACATGACCCCATCACAGGAGACCGGCGGGCTGCGCTTCGGCGTCGACACCGGCGGCACGTTCACCGACCTGGTCGTCGAGGGCCTGCCGGGCGGGCTGCGCTTCTTCAAGCGCCCGACGACGCCGGACGACCCCGTCCGCGGCCTGCTCGACGTCGTCGCCGCCGCGGCCGCCGAGCTGGGCACCGACAGCGGCGAGCTGCTCGGCCGCGCCGAGATGTTCATCCACGGCACGACCCGCGCGACCAACGCGATCGTCGAGGGCGCGACCGCCCGCACTGCGCTGCTCACCACCGACGGCCACCGCGACGTGCTGCTGATCCGCGAGGGCGGCGGTCGCATCACGCCGATGGACTACACGCAGACCTATCCCGATCCGTATGTCCCGCGCGCGCTGACCTTCGAGGTGCCCGAGCGGATCGGCGCCGAGGGCCAGGTGCGGCGCCCGCTCGACGAGGCCGCGGTCGTCGAGATCGCCGCGCGGCTGCGCGAGGAGCGGGTCGAGGCGGTCGCGGTCTGCCTGCTGTGGTCGGTCGTCAACCCGGTCCACGAGCTGCGCGTCGGCGAGCTGCTGCGCGAGCACCTGCCGGGCGTCCCGGTGACGCTCTCGCACGCGCTCAACCCGACCGTGCGCGAGTACCGCCGCGCCTCCAGCGCCGCGATCGACGCCTCGCTGAAGCCGCTGATGAGCCGCTACATCGGCGACCTCGACGAGCGCCTGCGCCATGCCGGCTTCGACGGCCGTCTGCTGATCCTGACCTCGGCCGGAGGCGTGCTCGACGCGCGCGACGTGTGGGACAGCCCGATCCACTCGATCGGCTCCGGCCCGGCCGCGGCGCCGGTCGCCGGCCGCCACTTCGCCGCGATCGACGCCGGCTCCGACTACGCGATCGTGACCGACGCGGGAGGCACCACCTACGACGTCGGCCTGATCCGCCGCGGCCGGATCCCGTGGACGCGCGAGACGATCGTCGGCCATCCGGTGCAGGGCAACATCACCGGCTTCCCGTCGGTCGACGTCAAGAGCGTCGGCGCCGGCGGCGGCTCGATCGGCTGGGTCGACGACGGCGGGATGCTGCACGTCGGCCCGCAGTCGGCCGGCTCCGACCCGGGCCCGGTCTGCTGGAACCGCGGCGGCACGCGCCCGACCGTCACCGACGCCTGCGTCGTGCTCGGCTGGCTCGACCCCGACTACTTCCTCGGCGGCGAGATGCGGATCGAGCCGGCGCTGGCGCGGCAGGCGATCAGCCGCGACGTCGCCGAGCCGCTCGGCCTCCCGGTCGAGCAGGCGGCCGCCGCCGTGCTCGACCTCGCCTGCGAGCGGATGGTGCCCGCGATCGAGGAGATC
>DATIOB010000248.1:0-16445 GCA_035473605.1 Conexibacter sp. | reverse complement strand
CTGCGGATGACCGGCCACCGCCTCGACCGCCTCGCCGCCCGCTCCGGCCAGTTCTTCCACTTCCGCTTCCTCACCCGCGGCCGCTGGTACGAGGCGCACCCCTACTCGCTCTCCGCCGCGCCCGACGGCCACTCGCTGCGCATCACCGTCAAGGCGCTCGGCGACGCCTCCGCCGCGATCGGCCGCATTCACCCCGGAACCGGCGTGATCGCCGAAGGACCGTACGGCGCCTTCACCGCCCAGGCGCGCAAGCGCCGCCGCGCGGTGCTGATCGCCGGCGGCGTCGGCATCACCCCGATCCGCGCGCTGCTGGAGGACATGCCCGCCCGCCCCGGCGAGCTGACCGTCCTCTACCGCGCCGCGGACGCTGACGAGCTGATCTTCCGCGACGAGCTCGACACGCTCGCCGACCGCCGCGGCGCCGACCTCCACTACGTCCTCGGCGACCACCGCGACCCCGCCGCCCGCCACCTCTTCAGCCCCGACCATCTGCGTCAGCTCGTCCCCGACATCGCCGACCGCGACGTCTTCGTCTGCGGCCCGCCGCCGATGACCAAGGCGCTGCGCCACAGCCTGCGCCGCGCCGGCGTCCCCAAGCGCCACGTCGTCACCGAGCAGTTCGCCCTCTAGGAGCACCCGACCATGCGCCACACGATCGCCGCCCTCCTCGTCACCGCCGTCGCCGTCGTCCTGCTGCTCAACTTCAAGGCCAGCCCGCCCCAGCTGACCGGTACCGCGCCGACGACGACCACCGCCGCCGCGCCCGCGAGGACGAGCGCGGCCAAGGCCCGCACCGGCGCGGCGGCCGGCGGTGCCAGCGGCACCGCGACCGGCGAGCTGATGCAGCATCAGTACGGCGACGTGCAGGTGCAGGCGACACTGCGCAACGGCCAGCTCACCGACGTTCAGACGGTCGCGATCGACGGCGTCGACGGCCACTCCCAGCAGATCGACAGCCAAGCCGAGCCGCTCCTCAGAGCCGAGGCGCTGCAAGCCCGCAGCGGCAGCATCGACACGATCTCCGGCGCCACCTACACCAGCGAGGCGTACATCGGCTCGCTGCAGTCCGCGATCGACAAGGTCCGCAATGCCTGACCAGACCGGCATCCAAGGGCTCCACCGCGTCGAGCACCTGATGGGCATGCCGATCGGCGTCGACGTCCGCGACGACGGCATCGACCCGGCGATCCTCGACGAGCTCTTCGACTGGCTGCGATCGGTCGACGCGACCTTCAGCACCTACCGCCCCGACAGCGAGATCTCACGGCTGAACGCCGGCACCCTCCGCCGCGCCGACGCCGGCCCGCACGTGCGCGCCGTCCTCGACCGCTGCGAGACCCTGCGCCACCAGACCGGCGGCTACTTCGACGCGCACGCCGTCATCCCCGGCGCGATCGATCCGACCGGGCTCGTCAAGGGCTGGTCGATCGAGCACGCCGCGACGCTGCTCGACTGCGCCGGCGCCCGCGCCTACGCCATCAACGCCGGCGGCGACGTGCGCCTCCGCGGCCGCCCCCGCCCTGATCACGGCTGGCGCGTCGGCATCCAGCACCCGCTCCAGCGCGACCGCATCGCCGCGCTGCTCGAACTCGACGACGGCGCCGTCGCCACCTCCGGCGCCTACGAGCGCGGACACCACATCGTCACCCCCCGCACCCGCAGGTCGCCGACCGGTGTCCTCTCCGTCACCGTCGTCGGCCCCGACCTCGCCACCGCCGACGCCTACGCCACCGCCGCCTTCGCGATGGGCCGCGACGGACCGACCTGGACCGCCACGCTCGACGGATACGAGGCGATGACGATCCTCACTGACGAGACCGTGCTCACGACGCGCGGCTTCCAGCGAGCCGCTCGACGCCGACCGTGCTGACCGCGAGGCTGACCAGCGCCGCGGCGACGATCGCCGTCGCCGTCGCCGCGGAGAGGACCTGCTCGGCGAGCCCGAGCGAGGCGATCGCCGCCGGCACGCCGAGCTGCGCGCTGGCCGCCAGCGCGGCGGCCGGCCGGATGTGCAGGAGGCGCGCGGCCAGCAGCCGGATCGCGACGGTCAGGACGGCGAGGATCGCGACGAGCGAGAGCAGAGAGGGCTCGTGCAGCAGTCCGCCGACGTCGAGGCCCGCGCCGAGCACGACGAAGAACAAGGGGATGAAGAAGCCGTCGGCGACGCCGCGCGTCTGCGTCGAGAGGCGCTTGGGGCCGCCGAGAATCGCGACGAGGACGCCGGCCGCGAACCCGGCGAGGAGCACGCTCGTGCCGCTCTCCTGGGCGATCCAGGCGAGGAAGAAGAGGACCAGCAGCGACAGGCGCAGGTCGAGCGCCCAGCGCCGCCGCTTCGACAGCCGGCGCAGCCGCCGCGCCCACGGCCGGCGTGCCAGCAGACGCGCTGCCGCGAGCAGCACGAGCACGCAGCCGACGATCAGCGCGCTCGCGAGCCCGGCATCGCCGATTCGGTCAGGCTGCAGCACGATCGGGACCGACAGGATCGTCACGACGTCGGCCACCGTCACCTGCGCCATCACCGTCATCGCATCGCTGCTTTCGACGTCGGCCTCCTCCAGCGCCGGCAGCAGCACCGCGGCCGAGCCGGACGCGAGCAGAACCGCGTAGATCGCCGCGTCGCCGCCGCCCGCGACAGCCGCGAGCAGGCCGGCCGGGATCGCGAGCAGGCCGACGATCGCGGCAAGCAGCATGCCGCCGTGCAGCGACGGCAGCAGGCGACGGTCGCGCAGCGGCAGGTGCATGCCGACCGTCAGCATCAGCATCGCGAAGCCGACCTGCGCGAGGAACGCGACCGTCGGCTCAGCCGGATCGACGACGCCGAGCAGCGCCGGCCCGACGACGATGCCGGCGAGGATCTCGCCGATCACCACCGGCACGAACCGTTGCCCCACGACGCTCAGCAGCGGCCCGCCGAAGCCGGCGAGCACGATCACCACCAGCGTCCCGAAATCCATCTGAACGGCGCACCGTAGGTCGGCTCGACGTCGAAGTCAACCGTGAGGACAACTACGGAGGCACGACGCGCAGCAGCTCCGGATGACGCCGGCCCGGCGCGGTGGGACGGTGGGGTCTGCCATCCGGGTTCCGCCACGCCACGAGGAGACACCATGCGCGCCGCCGTCGTCCACGCCTTCGACCAGCCGCTCTCGATCGAGGAAGTCCCCACCCCGTCACCCGGCGCCGGCCAGGTGCTCGTGCGGATCGAGGCCTCCGGCCTCTGCCACACCGACATCCACGCCGCCCGCGGGGAGTGGCCGGTCAAGCCGGCACCGCCGTTCATCCCCGGCCACGAGGGCGTCGGGCGAATCGAGCAGCTCGGCTCCGGCGAGATGCACGGCCTCGAGGAGGGAATGCGCGTCGCGATCCCCTGGCTCGGCTACGCCTGCGGCAGCTGCCGCTTCTGCAACAGCGGCCGCGAGACGCTCTGCCTCGACCAGCTCAACACCGGCTATGCGATCAACGGCGGCTTCGCGGACTACGCGGTCGGATACGCCCGTCACGTCGTGCGCGTGCCGGAGGCGATCGACCCGCTCGACGCCGCGCCGCTCACCTGCGCCGGCGTCACGACCTACAAGGCCGTCAAGGAGTCGGGCGCCCGCGCCGCCGACGTCGTCGCCGTCTTCGGTGCCGGCGGGCTCGGCCACCTCGCCGTCCAGTACGCCCGCATCACCGGCGCCGAGGTGATCGCCGTCGACATCAACGGCGAACGGCTGCGCAACGCCGAGGCCGTCGGCGCCACCCACCTCGTCAACGCCGCCGAGCAGGACCCGATCGCCGCGATCCAGCGCCTCGGCGGCGCCGACGTCGCGATCTCCACCGCCGTCACCCCGTCAGCGTTCGAGCAGGCCCACCGCTCGCTCGCCCGCGGCGGCACGCTCGTCGCCGTCGGCCTCCCCGCCCACAACGAGATGGCGCTGCCGATCTTCGAGACCGTGCTCGGAGGGCTCACGCTCAAGGGCTCGATCGTCGGCACCCACCGCGACCTCGAAGAGGTCTTCGAGCTGCACCGCCGCGGCCTCACGCGCGTCGAGCGGGCGGAGCGGGACCTGGAGGACGTCAACGAGGCGATCGAGCAGGTGCTCGACGGCACCGCCGAATCGCCGCGCCTGGTCTTCCGCATGCCGCTGCCGGCGGTGGAGGAGGACGAGCAGGCCCACGCGGCGTCGGCGAACTGACCGCGACGCGCGTCCCGACACTCGAGCAGAGGAGGCCACGGTGTTCAGAACGATCCTCGTCGGATTCGACGGCTCGGCGCGCGGCGAGGACGCGCTCGAGCTGGGCGGGCTGCTCGCGCGCCTCACCGGCGCGCGGCTGCTCGTCGCCTGCGTCTACGAGATGCCGGCGCTGTCAGGGCCGCACGACGAGCTCTCGCAGGTCCTGGCCCGGGACGCGGAGCGGATCGCCGCGCAGGCGGTGCGGATGTCCCGCGAGCCGGTCGCCGAAGCGGTGACCGTCCAGGAGCCCGCGCCGGCGCGCGGCCTCGAGCGCGCCGCGCAGGAGCACGGCGCCGACCTGGTCGTCGTCGGCTCCAGCCACCGCGGCGCGCTCGGCCGTCTGCTGATCGGCAGCGTCCCCGAGTGCCTGATGCACGATGCCGCCACCGCCGTCGCGATCGCCCCCGCCGGCTACGTCACCGGAGAGGAGCCGCGGGCCGAGCGGATCGGGATCGGCTTCGACGGGGGCCCCGAATCGACGGCGGCGCTCGAGGTCGCCGCGCAGCTGGCGCGCGCAGCCGACGCGACGCTGCACGTGATCGGCGTGATCGGGACACGGCTCGGCGCGCTGATCCCGACGCCGATGGCCGGCATACCGCACGCCACCTACCTGCAGGCGATCGAGGAGCGCGAGCGGCTCTCGGTGCAAGAGGCAGCCGCGTCGCTGACCGACGTCGACGTCGACGCCGTCGCCGAGCCGCGCCTCGGCGGACCCGTCACGCTGCTGAGATCACGTACCGGCCAGCTCGACCTGCTCGTGCTCGGCTCCCACGCCTACGGCGCGCTGCGGCGGACCCTGCACGGATCGGTCTCGACCGCGCTCGCGCGCGATGCCGCCTGCCCGCTGGTGGTCCTTCCGCGCGTCACGCCGTGAACCGCAGCTCAGCGGCACCGCCCGCCTGCTCGGCGCCCATCCAGACATGAAGGCCCACCGCGGAGCCGTTCGCTCCGCGACGGCAGCGTCAACGACGCCCCGACGCGTCCGTAGTTCGCCATGCATCGACACGGACGACGTACGTGCACCGCGACACGGAACACTCGCCAGGGACGCAGTTCGATCCGCGCGTCGTCGACGCGCTGTGCGAGGCCGTCGAACGCACATGCGGCACAGCGAGATCGCCGCTCTGGCAGCTGGCCGCCCCACTGTCACGAGCGCTCAGCTGATCGCTCGTCAGCCAGCGATGAGCCGACGCATCTCGACCAGGAGCGGCCTCTCTTTCAAGCCTTCCGGAGTCGCCGACATCGACTTCAAAGTTGTAGATCGAAGCGGACGGACGGCCCCGCCGTCGCCGCGTCAGGCGGCGACCGGCTTGCGCGCGCGGATGATCGCCGCGGCGGCGTGCTCGTGGACGCGATGCGTCTCTCTGATCTCGACCTCGGCGAGGCCGGCCTCGGCAAGCGCCTGCTCGAACTCGGCGCGAGTCAGAGCGCCTGCGACGCAGCCAGTCCACTCCTGCATCGACGCTCTGGTGGCGGCGTCCATGTCCTCGTCGGCGATCACGTCGGAGATCGCGAAGCGTCCGCCGCCGCGCAGCACGCGCGCGGCCTCGCGCAGCACCTTCGGCTTGTCGCCCGAGAGGTTCAGCACGCAATTGGAGATCACGACGTCGACGGAGGCGTCCGCGAGCGGGATCGCCTCGATGAAGCCCTTCACGAACTCGACGTTCGCGACGCCCGCGTCGGCGGCGTTTCTGCGCGCGAGGTCGAGCATCTCGTCGGTCATGTCCAGCCCGATCGCCTTCCCGGTCGCTCCGACACGACGAGCAGAGATCAGCACGTCGGCCCCGGCACCGGAGCCGAGGTCGAGGACCGTCTCGCCCTCGTGCAGGTCGGCGACGGCCGTCGGCACGCCGCAGCCGAGCGACGCCGCAACAGCCGCCTCCGGGGCCCCTTCGGCGCCTTCGCCGTAGAGCGCGCCGCCGAAGACCTCGCGGCCCTGCGCGTCGGTCGTGGCGACGGGCACCGCCGACGCCGGGCCGCAGCAGTTGGCGCCGACAGGCTGCTCGGTCGCGTTCGCGGTCGCCGCGGCCGCGTAGCGCTCGCGGACAGCCTCGCGGATCTCGTTGGTGTCGGTCAGCTCAGCCATGCGGACAACTCCTTCAGCGCCTCGGGGCGCACGTAGTAGTAGGCCCAGAGCCCCTGGCGCTCGGAGTCGACGATCCCGGCCGCGCGCAGCTTCTTGAGGTGATGGGAGAGCGTCGACTGACTGATGTCGAACAACGGCACCAGCTCGCAGACGCAGACCTTGCCCGCGTGCTTGCGCAGCACGTCCACGAGCGTGAGGCGGATCGGGTCGCCGAGCGCCTTGGCGATCGTCGACATCCGCTCAGCGTGGGCGCGCTCGACATCGGGATACACGACCGGCTCGCAGCACGGCTCCCCAGCGGGGCGTTTGGTCTTCGGGGTCAGCTCCAGGATGCTCATCGAATTTCATCGAATCAGTTGAAGTGATGTTTGTCAATAGATACGGTAAACGTCGATGTAGTCGCCGGGGCCAGCCCACGTCGCCCCGGCGCCCGACAGCACGACGCGAAGGAGGTCCCGTCATGAAGTACGTGTTGTTCGTATGCACCCACAACGCCGGCCGTTCGCAGATGGCGCAGGCGTTCTTCGAGCAGATGGCGCCGGCAGACGTGCACGCCGAGTCGGCGGGCACCGACCCGCTTCCGGAGATCTGGCCCGAGGTCGTGCGCGTGATGAGCGAGGTCGGGATCGAGCTTGGCGACCGCCGACCGAAGCGGCTGGACGTCGAGATGCAGCGGCACGCCGACTGGGCGGTCACGATGGGCTGCGGCGACGCCTGCCCGTACGTCCCGACCCATGTCGAGGAGTGGAACGTGCGTGACCCCGCCGGGCTGCCGCTGGATGTCGTGCGTGCGATACGCGACGACATCGAGCAACGCGTCGGTCAGCTGCTTGACGACCGGCTGGAGCAGATCCGCGGCGACCGCACCGCGCACGAGCGGCGACTGGCGCAACTGCTGCCGCCGCTGGTGCAGGAGTTCGAGGCGTCCCGCTCGGCGGAAGAGATCCGCGCCTGCCTCGACGCGGTGCTCGACCCTTTCGACGAGGTGCCCGTGCGCTCGCACGTCGGGCCGCTCGCCATGCGCCGCGCGCGTGCCTGCCTCGCGCTTGAGACCTGCTGCCCCGAACTGGTCGCCTGACCGAGCGCCAGCATCCAACCCTTCCCTGACACACAGAGAGATTCCCCGATGACCGCAACAAGCCCGCCTGCGTCGCCGACCGCTGCCGAGGAGGTCGCGATCCTCGGCAGACTCTCGACGCTGGATCGCTTCCTGCCGCTGTGGATCGTCGTCGCGATGGCAGCCGGGCTCGGACTCGGCTCGCTGATTGCAGGGCTCGACGACGCGCTCGACTCGCTGCGGATCGGGTCCGTCTCGCTGCCGATCGCGCTCGGCCTGCTGCTGATGATGTACCCGGTGCTGGCCAAGGTCCGCTATGAGGAGCTGGGCAAGCTCGGCGGGGAGCGCAAGCTGATCGTCAGCTCGCTCGTCTTGAACTGGATCGTCGGGCCGGCGCTGATGTTCGCGCTTGCGTGGATCTTCCTCGCCGACCAGCCCGAGTTCCGTACCGGCCTGATCATCGTCGGGCTGGCGCGCTGCATCGCGATGGTGCTGATCTGGAGCGACCTCGCCTGCGCCGACCGCGAGGCCACAGCGCTGTTGGTCGCGATCAACTCGCTGTTCCAAATCGTCGCCTACAGCGTGCTCGGCTGGTTCTACCTGACCGGCCTTCCCGACCTGCTCGGCCTCGACTCCCAGGGGTTCGAGGTCTCGATGTGGGAAGTCGCCCGGACGACGCTGATCTTCCTCGGCATCCCGCTGCTGGCCGGTTTCATCACCCGCAGAGTCGGCCTCCGCGCTCGCGGCGCCGACTGGTACGAGCAGAGATTCCTCCCACGGATCGGACCGGTCGCGCTCTACGGGCTGCTGTTCACGATCGTGATGCTGTTCGCGCTCCAGGGTGACGCGATCACCTCTGAGCCGCTCGACGTCGTGCGGATCGCGATCCCGCTGCTCGTCTACTTCCTGCTGATGTTCGGCGTCTCGTTCCTGACCGGCTGGAAGATGGGTCTCGGCTATGCCCGCACCGCAACGCTCGCCTTCACCGCCGCCTCCAACAACTTCGAGCTGGCGATCGCGGTCGCGATCGGCGTCTTCGGCGCCACTTCCGGGCAGGCGCTTGCCGGCGTCGTCGGCCCGCTGATCGAGGTCCCCGTCCTCGTCGCGCTCGTCTACGTCGCGCTGTGGTGGGGAAGACGCCTCTTCGGTGCCGACGCTGTCAATCGCAACCGCCTGGTCGGCGTCCAGCCGGCCGAGGGCGTCAACCGCTAGGAGGTCGAGATGATCGCCGGACCCGACGATCGCGTCGCCGTCATCACCGACATACACGGCAACCTGCCCGCGTTGCAGGCGGCGCTCGCGCGCATCGACGAACTGGAGATCGAGACGATCTACTGCGGCGGCGACCTCGTCGGCTACGGCCCGCACCCCAACGAGGTCGTCGCGCTTATCGCCGAACGCGAGATCCCGACGATCTACGGCAACTACGACTACGCGATCGGCCGCGACCTCGAAGACTGCGGCTGCGCCTACATCACCCAGCACGACCGCGACCTCGGGCAGCAGTCCGTCGACTGGACGCTCGCCAACACCGGCGGCGACGCGAAGGCGTTCATGCGCGAGCTGCCGTTCGACCTCACCTTCGGAGTCGGCGGACATGCCGTGCATCTCGTCCACGGCTCGCCGCGCAAGGTCAACGAGTACCTCTTCGAGGACAAGCCCGACAGGCTCTACGAACGGCTCGCCGCCGCCGAGACTGCTCGCACGCTCGTCTTCGGCCACACCCACAAGCCGTGGGTGCGCGACTTCGGCGGCGTGCGGTTCGTCAACTGCGGCTCCGTCGGCAAGCCCAAAGACGGCGACCCGCGCGGCGCCTTCGCCATCCTCGACGCCGAGCCCAGCCACGTCGCCGTCACGATCGAGCGCGTCGAGTACGACGCCGCCGAGGTCGCCCGGCAGGTCGCTGCCGCGGGCCTGCCGCAGGAGTTCGCCGACAAGCTCCTCACCGCCGCCTGAGCATCGCTTCCCCCCGCCGGCGGGGTGCAGTTCCCGTGGTCACCGGCCGCCATCTTGCGGCTCAGTCCTCGAGCGGGTACATCAACGTCCTCCTTCACCCGCAACGGCGTCGGCGGCGGGCGCCGTCGGGTGCGGAGCCGTCCTCAGAGCCCGGCGAGGCCGTCGCCGAGCAGCATCGCGCCGAGCAGCAGCAGGACGACCGTCTTGATGACCGCGTCGTTGTCCGCCATGAACCGCTTGACGCCGGCGAGCGGCCGCGCGGCGCGCTCGCCCGCCACAAGGTGGAAGAGCACGGGTCCGGCGACCGTGATCGAGCCGACCGCGGCGAACACCGCGAGCGACAGTGCGGTGCCGGTCGCGTCCAGCCCCGCCTCGGCGATCGACGCTCCCGCAGTCACCGTGAGCGCGAGGTTCTTCGGGTTCGCCGCCGAGAGCATCGCCCCGAGCGCGGCCGCGCGCACCGGACCCGCGCCGTCGAGCGTCGCCATCCACCCGGGCTCGCGCGGCCGTTCGCCGGGCTCGGGCCGCTTGGTCCACTGCTTCGCGGCGAGCACGAGGAACAGGCTCCCGATCGCGACCTTCCACCAGATGAGGCCGGGATCGTCATCGCCGGGATCGCTGACGCCGTCCACGAGCAGCTCCACCGCGACGCCGATCGCCAGCAGGCCGGCGATCCAGCCGCACGCGAACGCCGATCCCGACGTGCGGGCGCCGCGGCCGCCGAGCACGCTCACGACGGCGACGACGGGGATCGGGCTCAACGCGACCGCCAAGGCCGCAGGGAGCAGCTCGCCGATGACTCCGTTCAACATGCCGGTGAATTCTGCGCGTTCCCGGCCCGGCGCGCTTTCTCAGCCGGGCCCGGCGTCGATGCCATAGCCGACACCGCGGGCCGTGTGGATCGCATCGGGTGGGCCAAGCCTGCGGCGCTCGCGGCGCGGTAGACGCGCCCGGGCGCCGCCGGCCTGCGGCTCGCCAGCGCGCGGACGCGCAGGACCAGCTCGGGAAGTGGAACGGCGCGGCGAGGTAGTCGTCGGCGCCGCTGCACCAGATCGCCAAAGCCGCGATGCGCGCCGAATACACTTCGAGACAGTCATGAGAACGGAACGGATGACCATCGAGGAATGGCGCCACGAGGCGCCAGCGTGGCGAGCCAGGAGCAGGCAGGTCGTCGCCCACCTCGGTCCGTACCGACGCGAGCGACCGCGCGATCCCGTCGAAGCGGAGTTCCTCCGCAGCATCGGCACGCCCGAGCGACTCATCGGCCCGACCAGATAGCTCCTGCCGGGTTCGACAACCGAGCACTTCAGAACGACGAAAGCCCCGCCGAGGCAGGGCTTTCGATCCAGTACTCCCAAGGGGTCGTACGTCGAACCCGGTGGCGACGATCGTGGGTGACGTGATCTCGCTGCTGCCCGGGTCGCAGGATAAGTTCGTGGCGTGAGCGACGAGATTGACGCGCACCTGACTGAGCTGCGTACCGCGCTCGCCGACGCGGCGAAGATCGAAGATCTCGCCGAGCGCACGCTCGAAGTCGTCGCGATTGTCGAGGAGGTCGCGTCGCCGCTGGGAATCCATCCGGTCGTGGTCGGCGGCATGGCCGTCTACTTCTGGACCGAGAACGACGCGTTTGTGACCTACGACATCGATGTCGTGATGGCGGTCACCGACCGGCTCCGAGCGATGCTCGCCGACCTCGGGTTCGAGATGAGCCACGACGGGCGCCACTGGCGTCTGAGCGGGACTGAGATCTTCCTCGAAGCGCCGATCTCGACGCAGACGCCGTCGTTGCCGAGATCACGCTTCCGTCCGGACGGAGAGCGCGCCTCCTGTCCCACATCGACGTCCTTCTCGATCGCCTCGCCGAGTTCCAAGCGACCGGCCACCGGATCGTCGCGCAGCAGATCCTTGTCTTGCTCAACCACGTCTCGGAGGACGAGGCCTCCGAGTTGCGCTCGCGTGCAGCCCGTCGTCGCGTCATCCACGCACTCGACGCGATGTCACGACAGGCCGCTGAGATCGCCTCCGGCCGCGAGCCGCCCGAGAGCGACGAGTTGCACGAGATCGCCCGCGCCGCACAGCGCGCCGAATACAATCGGAAGGAGCCATGAAGACCCAACCGATGACCTTCGAGCAATGGCGTCGCGAGGCGGCCATTCGTCGCGCCAAGAGCGCGCAGGTCATTGCACGTCTCGGTCCGATCAGACGCGACAAGCCCCGTGACCCCACCGAGGCCGAGTTCTTGCGCAGCATCGGCACGCCCGAGCAGCTGATCGGGCCGACCAGATAGCTCACGCAGGGTTCGACCACCGAGCCGTTCCAGAACGACGAAAGCCCCGCCGAGGCGGGGCTTTCGATCCAGTACCGCTACGGGGATTCGAACCCCGGTTTCCGCCGTGAGAGGGCGGCGTCCTAGTCCCCTAGACGATAGCGGCAGGGGGCGATCAGAGTAGCAAAGCGGCAACGGTGGGGGCAGCGCGGGTCGGGGGTGGTCGCGCGGCGGGGGTCACAACGCGTTCCGGGGCCGCTACCGTGTACCTTTCCGTGACCGTTCCCTGCGGCTGTGGCGGAATCGGTAGACGCGCAGGCTTCAGGTGCCTGTGAGCTTCGGCTCGTGGAGGTTCAAGTCCTCTCAGCCGCACTGAAACGACGAAGGCCCGCCCACCCGGCGGGCCTTCGTCGTTCTCTGGGAGCGCACCCGGTGGTCGGGTTAACCCCATCCCCGAACGCCCGCGAGCGCCATGGCGCCGGCCCCGCCCGCGCGGGAAGCTCTTCCCCATGACCGACGTGATGCACGATGATCCGACCGTGGCCTTCGACCCGCCGACGATGACGCTGCGCCCGCTCGGCGCCCGCTGGGGTCGCGACTTCGCCTTCCACAGCGTCGGCCTGATCACGAGCGTGGTCGGCTTCACGCTGTGGGTGACGGCCGTCTCGGTGACGCTGTCGCTGCTGATCTTCCTGATCGGCCTGTTCGTCGCGCTCGGCTCCTTCTACTGCTTCCGCTGGTTCGCGCGGCTGGAGCGACGGCGCGCCGCGCTGGTGCAGGACGGCCCGATCCCGGAGCGCTACCGCGACGCGCCGGCCGGCAGCGGCTGGTTCCAGAAGCTGAAGTTCATGGCGAAGGATCCGGCCACTTGGAAGGACTGCGCCTGGACGCTGCTGTGCGGCACGATCGGCTTCGCGATCTCGATCTTCGTCGTGACGATCTGGGGCCTCGTGCTCGGCCTCGTCACGCTGCCCGCCTGGTACTGGGCGCTGCCGGAGTCGGCCAACGTCGGCATCTGGGAGGTCGACACGCTCCCGATGGCGCTGCTGAGCGCCGGCGTCGGAATCCTGCTGATCCCCGTCGCCGGCTGGCTCGTGCGACTGCTGACGGTCGCCGAGCTGGCACTGATGCAGCCGCTGCTGCGCCCCAGCCGCGAGGAGCAGCTCGCCGAGCGCGTCGAGGTCCTCACGACGACCCGCGCCGGCGCCGTCAACGCCCAGGCCGCCGAGCTGCAGCGGATCGAGCGCGACCTGCACGACGGCGCGCAGGCCCGCCTCGTCGCGCTCGCGCTCAACCTCGGCATGGCCGAGGACAAGTTCGACAGCGATCCCGAGCAGGCGCGCGAGCTGCTGGCGGAGGCGCGCGGCGAGGCGAAGACGGCGCTCACCGAGCTGCGCGACCTCGCGCGCGGGATCCACCCGCCGATCCTCACCGACCGCGGGCTGGCGGCGGCCGTCACCGCGCTCGCCGCGCGCTCGCCGCTGGCCGTCACGATCGAGGCCGACGTGCCCGACCGGCTGCCGCCGGCGGTCGAGGCGGCCGCCTACTTCGTCGTCGCCGAGGCGCTCGCCAACGCGACCAAGCACAGCCGCGCGCTGCGCGTGCTCGTGCGGCTGACGATGCGCGACGGCCAGCTCGTGATCGAGATCGCCGACGACGGCGTCGGCGGGGCGAACCCGGAGGGCAGCGGGCTGCTCGGCCTGCGCCGCCGCATCGAGGCGCTCGACGGCGAGCTGCACGTCGTCTCGCCGCGCTCCAGCGGCACGACGCTGCACGCCGAGGTACCGTGCGGGTCGTGAATCCCGCCCGGCACCACCACTGATGCGCGTCGTCATCGCCGAAGACCTCGCGCTGCTGCGCGACGGCATGATCCGGCTGCTGCGCGACAGCGGCCACGAGGTCGTCGCCGCGGTCGAGGACGGCGACGCGCTCGTGCGCGCCGTCACCGGGCACAAGCCCGACATCGCCGTCTGCGACGTGCGGCTGCCGCCGTCGTTCCGCGACGAGGGCGTGCGCGCGGCGCTGGAGGCGCGCAAGCGCGTCCCCGGCACGGCGATCCTGATCGTCTCGCAGTACGTCGAGGAGACCTACGCGACCGAGCTGCTGGCCGACGGCCAGGGCGGCGTCGGCTACCTGCTGAAGGACCGCATCGCCGACGTGCGCGAGTTCGTCGATGCGGTCGAGCGGGTCGCCGCCGGCGGCACCGCGATGGACCCGGAGGTCGTCGCCCAGCTCGTGACGCGGCGCGGCCACGACGGCCCGCTCGACGACCTCACCCCGCGCGAGAAGGAGGTGCTCGAGCTGATGGCCGAGGGCCGCTCCAACGGCGCGATCGCAGCCGCCCTGGTCGTCACCGAGGGCGCCGTCGAGAAGCACATCTCCAACATCTTCGGCAAGCTCTCGCTGCCGCCGTCGGAGACCGACCACCGCCGCGTGCTGGCGGTCCTCACTTACCTCCAGGGCAGCAGCTGAGCGCGGGCGGCCGGCCCCCCCGTCCGCCGCTCACGGCACCTCCAGCAGCCTCCGCGCTCATGTGAGGGCTTGGCTTGCCGCCGTCCGCGAGCGGTAGACAGCGCGCTCAGCGCACCACGCGGAAGCCGACCGCGACCGCTCTGCCGCGGTTGCCGGCGCCGTCGACCGCGCTCACGAGCAGGCGGTAGCGACCGGGCGCGAGCGCGCTGCCGCCGACGCGGGCGCGCAGCCGGAAGGCGCCGGGACCGGCGGGGCGACGCTTGACGGTCGCGCGCGCGACCGTTCTGCCGCGCTTGCCGGCGCGCACGACGGTCAGCTTCAGCGTCGCCCGCTCCGACAGCCGGAAGGCGACCCGCACGCCCGTGCCGCGGCGCGAGAACCGCGCGCCGGAGAGCGACAGCCTGCGCACGACCGGCGCGACGTGGTCGGGCGTCGGCGCGGGCTTGCCGCCGCCCTGTCGGCCGCCACCGCCACCGCCGGCACCGCCGCCGCCCGTGCCGCCGCCGCCCGTGCCGCCGCCGCCAGCCCCGCCGCCGTCGGCACCGCCGCCCGGGACCGGGACGACCTCGCTCAGCGGCGTGTACGCCTCGACCGCGGCCGGCAGCGCGTATGACTCGTTGACGTCCGCCAGCACGCGCATCCGCAGCCGCTTGCCGACGTCGAGCGGCGCGACGGTGTAGGCGGCGCCGCTGCCCCCGATGATCGGGTTGCAGCCCGAGCCGTCGGCCTCGCAGCGCTGCCACTGCCGCTCCCACGTCGTCTTCGGGCTCTTCCAGCCGCCGACGTTGCCGACGAGCGTCTCGCCGACCGTCGCGCTCCCGCCGAGCGCCGGCGCGACGAGCGCCTGCGCCGCGTCGGGGATCACCAGGTTGCTCGCGTTGGCCGACTCGAGCGTGTGGGCCCCGAAGACGTTGGCGCCGGTCACGCGCGCCTTCACGCGCATCCCCGCGTCGGCGGTCTGCAGCACGTAGCCGGCGCCGGTCGCGCCGACGATCGCCTTGCAGCCGCTGGAGTCGGCGGCGCAGCGCAGCCACTGGTAGCTCGGCGCGAAGGTCGGGTTCGGGTTGAAGGTCTGGTTCGGCATCGTCGTCTTGACGCTGATGCGCGCGACGTCGCCGACTCTCGGCAGCGATCTGTCGCCGGGCGCGTCGATCGTCACCAGCGGGGCGCTCGTCGTCGAGTCGCCCGGCAGCGAGCCGAGCTTGGCGGTCGCTCTGACGCCGGCCGAGGTCGCGCTCGGGAAGGTGAACAGCGGCGCGCCGTTGGTCGCCGTCACGACGACGCGCAGCCACATGCCGAAGTCGTCGTCGCCGACGACGTACTCGTTCCCTTCGGCTCCTCTGATCGTCGTGCAGCCGGAGTTCTGCGTCGTGCAGCGCTGCCAGCCGAAGCCGAAGCCGAGCGTGCCGGTCCCGATCCACGAGCCGACGTCGGCGCTGACGGTCGCGCCGACCCGCACGCTGCCCTCGACCGACGGCGCCGCGATCGAGAACGGCGGCGTGAAGGTGAGGCCGAAGCCGCCGTCGGACTTGCTGCCGGCCAGCAGCGAGCTGCCGCCGAGCAGGTCCGTCAGCGCCCACAGCTCGAGGTTCGGCGCCATCCCTCTCGTGCTCACCTGCGACCAGCGGACCTCGCCCGGCAGCGCGCCGAGCCGCACGACGGCGCTGTAGACGCCGTTGCCGGTCGCCGCGTAGAGGCGCGTGCCATCCGCCGTGACGAAGCTCTTGAGGTCGCGCACGGCGCCGTTGCCGCCGCTCGGGAGGCCGTTGGAGATCGGCGACCAGGTGAAGCCGGCGTCGAGCGAGCGGTAGACGCCGCTGCCGGTGCCGGCGTACCAGACGTTCGGCGCGCCGCTGTCGCCGAAGACGCGGAAGGTCGTCACGCCTGGCGGGATCCCGTCGCCCGACGGCATCCAGCTGACGCCGCCGTCGAGCGATCTGTAGACGCCGCTGGTGGTGCCGGCCAGCACCATGCTGGCGAACGAGGTCAGCGACCAGACGGTCTCGCCGGCCGGCATCCCGGAGCCGGGGCCGGGCGGCGCCCAGGTCTGGCCGCCGTCGCTGCTGCGGAAGACGCCGCCGCCGAAGGTGCCGGCGAGCAGTCTGCCGCCGAGCGGCAGCAGCGCCTGCACCGAGGCGCTCAGCTTGCCGGGCCCGCTGCCCTGGCCGAGCGCGGTCCAGGTCGAGCCGTTGAAGGCGAAGACGCCGGCCTGCGTGCCGGCGAGCATGCGCGTGCCGTCGAGCGCGAGCGTCCGGACCGTTCTCGCGGAGGCGTCCGGGAGGCCGTTCGAATGGGTTTTTTGACGATATGTTCGAATTTCTGGTTTGGAGTTTTTGAATATGACAGGGTTTTAAAATCGAATTCCCAGTTGTGCATGGGGCAAACGGCCTT
>DATIOB010000247.1:0-9472 GCA_035473605.1 Conexibacter sp. | reverse complement strand
GCGCAGATCGTGCGGCGCTCGGCCGCGTTGCTGCAGATCGACGTGGAGGAGGAGGGAGCGCACGCGATCGCCGCTCGCTCACGCGGCACGCCACGCGTCGCCAACCGCCTCCTCAAGCGCGTGCGCGACTACGCCGAGGTCCGCGGCGACGGGGTCGTGACGGAGGCGATCTCAGGCCACGCGCTCGACCTGCTGCAGGTCGACCACGAAGGTCTCGACCGGCTCGACCGCGAGCTGCTGCGCGCGATCTGCGAGATGTTCGGCGGCGGTCCCGTCGGCCTCTCCACGCTCGCCGTCGCCGTCGGCGAGGAGCAGGACACGGTCGAGGACGTCTACGAGCCGTATCTGCTCCAGCGCGGCCTGATCGAGCGCACGCCGCGCGGCCGCGTCGCGACCCGCCGAGCGTGGGCGCATCTCGGCATCGAGCCGCCCGCGGACGTCGTCAAGCTGTTCTGACAGGAACTTCTTCGCGACCTGCGCGAACGCCGGATCGGCCGCCATGCGCCGAACTTCGGATTCGTGCCCGACACGCTTTAGGTTGCCTTGAACGGTTCCCAACCCGCGCTTCACTCCGACCCACGTATCCTAGGCACGCGATGGCCCATCTCTTCATCTGCCCGAACTGCGGCAACCGCACTTCGGAGAGCGACCGAACCGCCGGCTTCACGCGCGTCCCGAAGGGCTGCGCGAAGTGCGGCTTCGGCTTTCTCTTCGAGCTGCTGGACGACTACTACCCGGCACCGAACGCCGCCTTCTTCGTCTGCGACCGCGAGGGTCGCGTGATCGGCTGCGGGCGCGGCTCGTTCGAGCTGACCGGGCTCGACGACGAGAGGGTCATCGGCCGCTCGGTCCGAGAAGTGCTCGGGCTCGACTTTCCCAACGGCGACGATCCCGTCGGCACGGTTCTCGAATGGGGCGTGCGCGCTCTAGGGAGACCGGTCACGGTCAACGCTGAGGGCGACCTGCCCGCGCAAGCTGTTGCCGACTTGTTTCCCGCCTACGACGACGACGGCGGCTTGCTGCTCGTGCTCACTCCCTCCAAGTAGCATCACCGACCAATGAACGAACGTCGCCGCACTGGCCTCATCCTTCTTCTCGTCCTCGGGCTGCTCGCAGCTTCGGCCGTCGTCATCGCGACGAAGGACACCAAGCTCGGCCTCGACCTCGAAGGCGGCGTCGAGCTCGTCTACCAGGGCGAGCCGACCCCGCAGGTCCCGAGAGTGACCGCGGAGGCCGTCGATCGCGCCGTCGAGATCATCCGCGACCGCGTCGATCAGCTCGGCGTCGGCGAGCCGGAGATCCAACGCGCCGGCAGCAACCAGATCTCGGTCGGGCTGCCCTCGGTGCAGGACATCGAGCGCGCGAAGGCGCAGGTCGGCACCCCGGCGCAGCTCTACTTCTACGACTGGGAAGAGAACGTCCTCGGCCCTGACGGCAGATTCGTCTCGCCGCAGCTCGCCTCCCAGGATCCGACCGCGACCGGCATCAGCCAGGCCGGCGGCGACGCATCGCGCGGTCAGACGCTGCTCGACGCGGTCAGACTCGCGTCGAGACAGAGAGCGTCGACCGACTCCAGAGGCGGCTCGCGTGAGGGCTCGGCGTACTACGCCTTCGACAGAGACGGCAGATACCTCGCCGGGCCGGAGAAGTCCGAGAGAGACCTGATATCGGCGATCGACAGCAGAGCGACCTCGCTGCCGACCGGCACCCAGGTGTTCGAGGTGCCGCAGGGCTGGGTCGTGCTGCAGGCCGTCACACGCGGCGCCGGCGAGAGAATCGAGACCGACGATCCCGCCGCGCGCTTCTACGTGCTGCGCGACAACGTCGCCCTCTCCGGCAACGACATCAAGGATCCCGCCCAGGGCTTCAACCAGTCGCAGCAGCCCGACGTCGAGTTCAGATTCACCAACAGAGGCAAGGACGCGTTCCAGAGAGTCACGCGCGAGATCTCGCAGCGCGGCCAGGGCCTCGCGCTGCCGGGCACGACCTCGGCGACGGTCGCCCAGCACTTCGCCGTCGCGCTCGACGGCAAGCTGATCTCGGTCGCCTCGATCGATCCGCAGCGGCTCCCCGACGGCATCGACGGCGAGAACGGCGCGATCATCGAGGGCGGCTTCACGATCCAGTCCGCGCAGGACCTCGCGAACCTGCTGAAGCTCGGCGCGCTCCCGATCGGGCTCGAGCTGATCTCGCAGTCGCAGGTCTCCGCGACGCTCGGCAAGCAGGCGCTCGACGAGGGCCTCGTCGCCGGCATCGTCGGCCTCGCGCTCGTCGCGCTCTTCCTGGTCGCCTTCTACCGGATTCTCGGCGTGATCGCGACGGTCGCGCTCCTCATCTACGGCGTCTACTTCTTCGCGCTGATCAAGCTCGTCCCGATCACGATGACACTGCCGGGCATCGCCGGCACGATCCTCACGATCGGCGTCGCGGCGGACGCGAACATCGTCATCTTCGAACGCGTGAAAGAGGAGGTACGGGCCGGGCGGTCCGTGCCGGCCGCGATCTCCGTCGGCTACCGCAAGGGCCTGACGGCGATCATCGACGCCAACGTCGTGACGGTGATGGTCGCGTTCATCCTCTTCATGCTGGCGACCGCCGGCGTCAAGGGCTTCGCCTTCACGCTCGGCGTCGGCACGCTCGTGTCGCTCTTCACCGCGGTCCTCGCGACCCAGGCGATACTCACGACGATGGGCAAGACGAGACTGCTCGCACGCCCGTCCGCGCTCGGCGCCGGTGGCGAGGGGCACAGATGGAACGCCGACTTCATGGGGCTTTCCAGATGGTTTTTCTCGCTCTCCGGGATCATCCTCCTGATCTGCGCCCTGGCGATCGGGTCGAAGGGGATCAACTTCGGCATCGACTTCACCTCCGGCACGCGCATCACGACCAACCTCGTGCAGCCCGCCGACGAAGGCGACCTGCGCGCGACGCTCGAATCGGTCGGCGCCTCCGACGCGAAGATCCAGAGAGTCCAGAACGAGGCGCTCGGGCCGAACGTCGTCCAGATCTCGACCGAGCAGCTCGAGCCGACGGAGGTCCAGGAGCTGAGAACGGCGCTGGAGAGAGACTTCGGCGGCGTCACGAACTTCTCCAGCTCGTCGGTCGGACCGACCTTCGGCGAGACGATCGCCAACAACGCGATCGTCGCGATCATCGCGTCGCTGTTCGTGATCTCGGCCTACATCGCGCTCCGCTTCCAGTGGAGATTCGCGGTGCCGGTCCTGATCGCCGTGGCGCACGACATCCTGATCGTGAGCGGCATCTACGCGTTGACGGGCCGGGAGGTGACGGCGTCGACGGTCGCGGCGCTCTTGACGGTCTTGGGCTATTCGCTCTACGACACGATCATCGTCTTCGACCGCATCCGAGAAAACATGCCGCGCATGCCGCGCGCCGCCTTCTCGCAGATCGTCAACCGCTCGATGTCCGAGGTGCTGACGCGCTCGCTGGTGACCTCGCTGTCGACCGGCATCCCGATCCTCGCGCTGATGGTCTTCGGCGGCGAGACGCTGCAGGACTTCGCCTTCGCGCTCCTCGTCGGCGTGCTCTCCGGCGCCTACTCGTCGGTCTTCATCGCCGGCCCGGTGCTGTGGCACTGGAAGGAGCGCGAGCAGGTCTACACGACCCGTCGCCGCCGCATCAAGGCCGAGAACGGCGGCGTCGTGCCGCCGTACGCGCTCGTCGCCGGCGGTGCGCCGGAGGACGTCGAGCCCGAGCGCAAGGTGCGCAGACGCGGTCGCCTGACGGCGCCCGACGATCCGGAGCGCGCCGTCGCCGCCGACGAGTTCGAGAAGATGAAGCGCGACATCGACGTCGACGACAGCGCCGCGGCGGTCACACGCCCGCCGCGCCGCGCCCGCACGGCGACGGCCTCGCCGCCGCCCCCGCCGGCGCCGCCGGCGCGCGACGCCGACGGGCGCGCACCCGACGAACCTGAGAACGATGGCATGGTGAACGAGCCGAGAAGACCGGCACCACCGCGCCGCCGCCGCCATGGGAGGCCGCGCTGATGGGCATGCTCGTCTGGATCATGATCGGACTTGCGATCTGGCATTTCACGATCTTCCTGCCGGACCACTACTGGGGTGGAATCGTCGGGGCCTTCATCGCAGCGATGTTCGGTGCCGCGATCTTCGGGCTGATCGTCAACGGCTTCAGCGTGCCGGGCAACGACGACGTCTCGATCCTCACGGCCGCCGAGGGCATCCCCGGCGCCCTGATCGCCCTCGGCCTCTGCTACTACGAGGGGCTGCGGCGCGAGAGAAAGGCCGGCTGGTCGCCGGTCGACGCGTAGATCGCGCCCGCATCTCGAGCTGGACCGACGCGCCCCTTGATGGGGCGCGTCGCCGTTTCGGGACTAGAAGAAATCCGGCGTCCAGGGGAGGCGGGGGACGCGCAGGGCGGCGTCGAGGCGATCGAGCGCGCCCGGCGTCAGCTCGACGGCGCGGCCCGCGTCGGCGAGCACCGTGACGGTCGTGCCGCCGAGGTAGGCGGCACCGAGCGCGGAGACGTCGAGCGCCAGGTCGGGCGCGCCGTCGCCGCGGGCGCAGCGGGCGTCGCCGTCGGCGCTCGCCTGCAGCCGCCAGCGGCCGCTGTTGCGCGGCAGGCGCCGGTCGACGACCTCGAGGGTGAGGTCGAGCGGGGTCTGCCAGGCGCGCGCCTCGAGCGCCGCCGGCAGGTCGAGCAGCCGCAGCCACAGGGCATCGGGCCACGCCGGCTCGACCGGCCACGGCTGCCGGAAGTCGGCGTAGCGATACGGGAGCGGGTCGTCGAGCGGCCGGTCGAAGGCATCGATCCGCGACACGAGGTCGATGCTGCCGAGATAGCCCCACAGAGCCGCCTCCGCCTCGGGGTCGGGCGCGATCAGCTCGAGCGTCTCCAGGACCGGATCGGTGTGCGGACCGCCGCCTCTGGCGCGGTAGATCGCGTAGCCCTGAGCGGCGCCGTCGCCGTCGCGCGCGACCGCGAGCAGCTTCGGCAGCGCGCCGTGGCGGTCCTCTTCGAGGTCGGCCAGGATCCGCGCCGTCCACCAGTCGCGCGTGCGCGAGGGGATCCCGGGCCGCCGCGAGCGCATCCGCTCCCACAGCGGCTCCAGCAGCGCCGCGGCGCCGTCGAGCGGGAGCAGCTCGATCGTGTAGGCGGCCGGCGCCGTGGTCGCGGCGGCGCTCCCGCTCGCGGGAGCCGGAGCGGCGGCGGGCGCCCACGCGGGATCGAACGTCGAACGCGGCGGCGCGCCGCCGCCGGGCAGCGTGAAGCGCTGGCGGCGCGAGGCGACGCCGTAGCCGAAGCGCTCGTAGATCCCGCCCTCGGCCGCCCACAGCGCCGAGATCGGCTCGCCGGCGCGATCGGCCCGCTCGAACAGGCCGGCCATCATCCCCGTCAGGATCCCGCGGCGGCGGTGGGTCGGGCGGACGGTCACCATCGTCACGCCGGCGCAGGCCAGCTCGCCTCCGGGGATCGACAGCCGCTGGGCGTAGGCGGCGGAGGTTCCGACGAGCAGGTCGCCGTCGAAGGCGGCGACGGAGCGGTCGAGGTCGAGCAGCCTCGACCAGCGGCTGCGCACCGCGGGCGTCGAGGGCTCGTGGAAGGCGAGGTCGAGGTTGTCGGCGAAGGCGCCGAACTCGTCCGGGACGAGCGGGCGGTAGTCGATCGGTGTCGGGGGCACGATCGTCAGGCTAGACGTTCGCCGTCGCCACGGCCGGCGCTGCCGCCGCTGTCGGCCGGCCAGCCGCGAAGCGGTCTGTCGGGGGCGCGCCGTAGCCTGGGTGTCCGTGTCCGCCACGCTGCCACCGCTCGCCGCCGTCCCCGTCGCGCCCGCGCTCGTCCCCGACGCTCCCGACGCATCGCCGTGCGCGCCGCCGGAACGCCGGATCGTGCTCGCGCCGTGCGACACCGCGGCCGTCGAGGCGCTGCGGATGGCGCTGCGCTGCAGCCGCACGCTCGCGCAGGTGCTGGTGCGGCGCGGCTACGCCGACCCGGAGGCGGCGCGCGCCTTCCTCGCCGCCGAGCAGGAGCACCACTTCAGCGCCTTCGCCGGGATCGAGGTCGCCGTCGAGACGATCATGCGCCACGTCCGCACGGGCGGCCGCATCACGATCCACGGCGACTACGACGTCGACGGCGTCGCCTCCACCGCGATCCTGCTGCGCGCGCTGCGCCGACTCGGCGCCGACGCCGACTGGTTCCTGCCGAGCCGGGTCGAAGACGGCTACGGCCTCGCCGCATCGACCGTCGAGCGTCTTGCCGCGCGCGGGACGAGACTGCTGGTGACCGTCGACTGCGCGATCACGGCAGTCGAGGAGGTCGCGGCCGCGCGCGCCGCCGGCCTCGACGTCGTCGTCACCGACCACCACCAGCCGCGTGCCGACGGCAGGCTGCCGGATGCGCCGATCGTCCACCCGGGGATCTGCTCCTACCCGTTCCCCGACCTCTGCGCCGGCGGCGTCGCCTACAAGCTCGCGCAGGCGCTGTACGCCGCCGCCGGGCAGGATCCCGCGGCCGCCGACGACGACCTCGACCTCGTCGCGCTCGCGACCGTCGCCGACCTCGTGCCGCTGCGCGGCGAGAACCGCCGCCTTGTGCGCGCCGGCCTGCGCGCGCTCGCCTCGACCGGCAAGGTCGGCCTGCGCGCGCTGATGAAGGTCGCCAGAGTCGATCCGAGCGGGCTCGACGCCGGCGCCGTCGGCTACCGGCTGGCGCCGCGCATCAACGCCGCCGGCCGTCTCTACCGCGCCGACGCGGGCGTCGAGCTGCTGATGACCGAAGACGCCGACCGCGCCGCCTCGATCGCCGAGGAGCTCGACCGCGCCAACGCCGAGCGGCGCATGACCGAGCAGCGGATCCTGTGGGACGCGGAGGCGCAGGTGCGCGAGCTGGGCGAGCGGCCGGCGTACGTGCTCGCGGGCGAGGGCTGGCATCCCGGCGTGATCGGGATCGTCGCCTCCAGAATCGTCGAGCGCACCAACCGTCCCGCGCTGCTGATCGCGCTCGATCCCGACAGCGGCAGAGGGACGGGCTCCGGGCGCTCGATCCCGCGCTTCGACCTGCTCGGCGCGCTGCACGCCGCCGCGCCGCTGCTGGAGCGCTACGGCGGTCACCGCGCCGCGGCCGGCCTGACGATCTCCGCCGACAGGGTGGAGGAGCTGCGCGCCGCCTTCGAGGCGCATGCGGCGACCAACCTCAGCGCCGAGGACCTGATCCCCGTCGAGCGTGTCGACGCCGTCGTCGGCGGCAGGGCGCTCGGGCTCGCGCTCGCCGACGAGCTGGCGCGGCTGGAGCCGACCGGGATGGGCAACCCGAAGGTCAACCTGCTCGTGCCCGGCGCCGAATTCGGCGAGCTGCGGCCGATGGGGCAGGAGGGCAGACATGCCCGCTTCAGCGTCAGCGCCGGCGGCGCCCGCTGTCGCGCGGTCGCGTTCGGCTGCGACGGCAGGCTGCCGGTGCCCGAGCAGACGCCCGCCGACGCGACCTTCCGGCTGGAGCGCAACGAGTGGAACGGCGCCGTCGAGCCGCGCCTGCTGCTGCGCCACGCCGCCGTCCCGCAGCGCGCGCCGATCGCCGTGCTCGGCGCCGCGCCCGCAGATCCCACCGCGTGGCTGGCCGCCGTGCTGGCCGAGGTCGAGCGGTTGCGCGGCCCGCGCGCAGCCGAGCCGCCGGAGGCGCCGTCGCCGTTCTCCTACGGCCTCGTCGCCGATCGCCGCGGCGAGAGCGGCCTCGCGGTCGTCAGCGACCTCGTCGCCGGCGGCGCCGACGTGCTCGCGATCTGCGCCGACGTGCCGCGCCGGCTGGAGGCGCTGAGCGCCCGCGCCGGCGGCTTCGCGCTCGTCTCCCACCTCGACCTGGAGCGCGATCCGGGGTTGGGAGGAGGCTTCGACCACGTCGTCGTGCTCGACCCGCCGGCGTCGCGGCTGCAGGACGCGCGGATGCGCGCCAGCGCGCTCGAGGGGGCGAAATCGTGGACGCATCTGACCTGGTCCGACGCTGAGCTACGATTTGCAGTGCAGATCCATGAGTCGGAGTACGGAATCCGTGCTGCGCTCGTGCCGCTCTACCGGGCCCTTCGGGACCGCGGCGGAGTGGCCGGCGCGGAGTTCGGGCGTCTGCTTCGCGGGGATGGGCACGGCCGTTCGGTGCAGTCAGCCGCTCGGCTGGTGACGATCCTCGAGGAGCTGAAGCTCGTCAGCCTCGACCGGGAGCTGCAGGCCCTTGCGGTCGTGAGCGGAGAGCGCACAGAGCTCGAACGTTCCGCGACCTTCCGGGCCGCCACAGCGCGATACGAGGACGGCCAGCGATTTCTGCTCGAGACGGCAACGACACCAACGGACGGTCCACCGCCCGCCTGACGCGGTCGAACGGTCGCGCCAACGGCGAGGCCGCGGTCGCCCATGCCGAGAGAGAGGTCGGCGGCGGCCGTCTGCCGGTCGACGGCGTCGACCATCCGATCGTGCCCAGCCCGGTCGACTCGGCCGGTCTCTCCGCCTCTGAGCGCGAGCTGCTCGGCGATCTCTTCGCGATCGTCGAGGAGCACGCCGCCGAGAGCCCGCTGGAGATCGACCGCGCGGAGGTCGAGCGGGCGTTCGTCTACGCCTGCGAGCACCACGCCGACCAGCGCCGCAAGTCGGGCGAGGAGTTCATCATCCACCCGGTCGGGGTGGCGAAGATCTGCGCCGGGATGCGGCTCGACACCGAGACGCTCTGCGCCGCGCTGCTGCACGACACCGTCGAGGACACGAGCGCGTCGCTGGAGGACGTGCAGGAGAAGTTCGGCGAGGAGATCGCCGGGCTCGTCGACGGCGTCACGAAGCTGACGGGCCTGACCTTCCAGTCGCGCGACGAGGCGCAGGCCGAGAACTACCGCAAGATGATGGTCGCGATGGCCTCGGACATCCGGGTCATCCTGATCAAGCTCGCCGATCGCCTGCACAACATGCGCACGATCGAGGCGATGTCGAAGCAGAAGCAGCTCGAGAAGGCGAAGGAGACGCTCGACATCTACGCGCCGATCGCGCATCGGCTCGGCATCCACGCGATCAAGTGGGAGCTGGAGGACCTCGCGTTCGCGACCCTGCACCCGCGCAAGTACAACGAGATCAAGGGCCTCGTCAACCAGCAGCGGGCCGAGCGCGAGCGCTACGTCAACGAGGCCGGCACCTACCTGAAGCACGAGCTGGAGGCGCTCGGCATCGAGGCCGAGATCTCAGGCCGCGCGAAGCACTTCTACTCGATCTACTCGAAGATGACCAAGAAGGGCCGCGAGTTCAACGAGATCTACGACCTCACCGCGCTCCGAGTGATCGTGGCCTCGACGAAGGACTGCTACGGCGCTGTGGGCGTCATCCACTCGCTGTGGAAGCCGCTCCCGGGCCGCTTCAAGGACTTCATCGCGATGCCCAAGTTCAACATGTACCAGTCGCTGCACACGACCGTGATCGGGCCCGAGGGGCGCCCGCTGGAGATCCAGATCCGCACGCGC
>DATIOB010000246.1:0-3103 GCA_035473605.1 Conexibacter sp. | reverse complement strand
GGCGATCTTCCCGTGAGCGCTCGTGCGCTGGCCGTGGCCGACGTCTTCGAGGCCCTGACCGCCGACCGTCCGTATCGCGGCCCGATGGACCCCGACGAGGCCCTGGCAATCTGCCGCCGCGACGCCGGTCACGACGACCAGCACGCCGAGCGGGATGTCGACGTCGACCCCCTGCAGGTTGTGCAGGTCGGCGCCGCGCACTCTCAGCGCCTCTGACGATCTGCGCACCGACGGCTTCAGCGCGGCGCGGTCGTCGAGGTGCTGCCCGGTCAGCGTGCCGCTGCCGCGCAGCCCCTCGACGGTGCCCTCGAAGACGATCTCGCCGCCCTCGCTGCCGGCGCGCGGGCCGAGGTCGACGACGTGGTCGGCGATCGCGATCGTCTCCGGCTTGTGCTCGACCACGAGCACCGTGTTGCCCTTGTCGCGCAGCCGCAGCAGCAGGTCGTTCATCCGCTCGATGTCGTGCGGATGCAGCCCGATCGTCGGCTCGTCGAAGACGTAGGTGACGTCGGTCAGGGACGACCCCAGCTGGCGGATCATCTTGACGCGCTGCGCCTCGCCGCCCGACAGCGTGCCCGACGCCCGCTCCAGCGAGAGGTAGCCCAGGCCGATCTCGACGAACGAGTCGAGCGTCTGCTGAAGCGTCGCCAGCAGCGGCGCGACCGACGGCTCGTCGAGGCCGCGGACCCACTCGGCGAGGTCGCGGATCTCCATCGCGCAGGCGTCGGCGATGTTGACTCCGGCGATCTTCGACGAGCGCGCGGCCTCGCTGAGGCGGCTGCCGCCGCAGTCGGGACAGGTGCTGAAGACGACCGCCCGCTCCACGAACGCGCGGATGTGCGGCTGCAGCGCATCGACGTCCTTGGACAGGAACGATCTCTGAATCGACGGGATCAGCCCCGCGTAGGTGAGGTTGATCCCCTCGACCTTGATTCTGGTGGGCTCCTTGTAGAGCAGGTCGTGCAGCTCTCTCTTGTTGAACTTCCTGATCGGCTTGTCGGCGTCGAAGAAGCCGCAGCTGCGGAAGATGCGGCCGTACCAGCCGTCCATGCTGTAGCCGGGGATCGTGATCGCGCCGTCGTTGAGTGACTTGCCGTCGTCGTACAGCGCCGAGAGGTCGAAGTCGCTGACGTGGCCGCGCCCTTCGCAGCGCACGCACATGCCGCCCGTGCGGGTGAAGCTGCGGCTCACCGTCTGCGTCTTGCCCTCGCCTCTGTCGACGGTGAAGCCGCCTCTGCCGCTGACGGAGGCGACGTTGAAGGAGAAGGCGTTGGGCGAGCCGATGTGCGGCTCGCCGATCCGGCTGAAGAGGATCCGCAGCATCGCGTTGGCGTCGGTGGCGGTGCCGACCGTCGAGCGCGCGTCGCCGCCCATCCGCTGCTGGTCGACGAGGATCGCCGTCGTCAGCCCGTCGAGCACGTCGACCTCGGGCCGCGCCTGCGACGGCATGAAGCCCTGCACGAAGGCGCTGTAGGTCTCGTTGATCAGCCGCTGCGACTCGGCCGCGATCGTGCCGAAGACGAGCGAGCTCTTGCCCGAGCCGGAGACGCCGGTGAAGACCGTCAGCCGGCGCTTGGGCAGCTCGACGCTGACGTCCTTGAGGTTGTTGACGCGCGCGCCCAGCACGCGGATCAGGTCGTGGCTGTCGGCGGCGTGCGGCTCGGGCGGCTTGCTCATCGTCTCTCCATCGTTCAGCGCGGGGCCTTCGCGGCGTCAGCTCAGCTCTTGGATGCGGATCATGTTGCCCGCATGGTCGCGGATCGCGCAGTCGCGCACCCCGTACGGCTGGTCGGTCGGCTCCTGGACGACGTCGACGTCGGCCGCCTGCAGCCGCTCGAAGGTGGCGTCGAGGTCTCTCGTCGCCAGCAGCAGGCCGGCATAGGTGCCCTTCGCCATCATCTCGGCGATCGTCGCGCGCTCGGCGTCGGTGACGCCGGGATCGGCGCCGGGCGGCGTCAGCACGATCGAGGTGCCGGGCTGGTCGGCGGGACCGACCGTGATCCAGCGCATCCCGTCGTAGCCGACGTCGTTGCGCACCTCGAAGCCGAGCAGGTCGCGGTAGAAGGCCAGCGAGGCCTCCGGGTCGTTGTGCGGCAAGAAGCTCGCGTGAATCGTGATGTCCATGGCGAGCAGGCTAGTTGCGGCTCGTCACGGGCGCTTCTCGATTCCTGATCGGTCGCGTGACCTGCTTCGCCACGCACGGGAGCATCCCCGTCGGGCCGGCCGCGCCCTCGCCCGCGGCGTCCGCCGCCTCCGCCGCGCGGCGCCGGTAGGCGCTCGGCGAGCTGCCGACCAGCTCGCTGAAGCGGCTGCTGAAGGTGCCCAGCGACGTGCAGCCGACCTCGAAGCAGACCTCGGTGACGCTGAGGTCGCCGCGCCGCAGCAGCGCCTTCGCGCGCTCGATCCGGCGCGTCATCAGATAGCTGTACGGCGACTCGCCGTAGGCGAGCTTGAACTGGCGGCTGAAGTGCCCGGCCGACATGTGCGCCCCGCGCGCGAGTGCCTCGACGTCGAGCGGCTTCGCGTACTCGCGATCCATCCGGTCGCGGGCACTGCGCAGCAGCGCGAGGTCCTGCAGGTCCTGTGCCGCGGCCGGTCTGCTGCTCATCCGCGGGATCGTGCCACAGCGGGCCGGCGTTGCCCAGCGCAACGCCGGCCCGCGCACCAGCGGACGCTCGCTCAGTCGACGAGCAGCGCGTCGAAGGCGACCCAGGTGCCGCTCGACGCCGCATTCCTTCTGCCGCTCACCGTCATCGTGAGCGTGTGTCTGCCGTACGCGAGCACGCCGGTGTCGAAGACCTGCGCGTGCCAGTTCGCCGACGCCGCGTAGAGGTCGACGTTGACCGGCGCGCCGCCGTCGACCGAGACCGTCGCGATCCCGTAGCTCGGCAGCTTCGGCGCGATCACTCTGCCGCGCGTGCCCGTGAACGGGATCGTGATCGTGTTGCCGGTCCCGTTGTCGTGGTGGTGCGTGCCGCCCATGTCGAGGCCGGACCAGTCGCGGCCCCAGGTGCCGACGGTGCGCAGCGCCGGATCCTCGTTGCCGACGACCTGGCCGCGCAGCTCGACGTCGTCGATCAGCGCCCAGCCGCTGGTCGCGCTG
>DATIOB010000245.1:0-24734 GCA_035473605.1 Conexibacter sp. | reverse complement strand
GCGCGAGGGCCTCGCCGCCTTCGCCGAGAAGCGCCCGCCGGCCTGGCGCGGGCGCTAGCCGGTATCCGCCAGCGCCGCGACGACGCGCATCGTCAGCACGTCGGGCGGGCCGTACAGCTCGACGGTCGGCCCGCCCTCGGGCGCGATCGTCAGGCGCGTGCCGCCGTCGACCGGTGCGGCGTCGACGTCGATCGCCGCCCGCTCCCAGGCCGCCAGCGTGCCCGTCGGGTGGGGCACCGGGCCCTGTCCGGGCTCCGCGCGGGCCTCCAGCAGGTGGACGCGCTCGCCGGTCACGGCGACGAGCACCACCTGCGGCAGCCGCATCGAGCGCGGGCGCCCGCGGGCGCGTTGTACGAGGCTCACCGGGCGGTCGGACAACGCGTGCCCGAAGGCCTTCCAGCCGCGCGGGCGCATGAACTGCGCCGCCGCGACGACCCTGTCGTCGAGCAGCTCCCCCGCTGCCCGGTCATACCGCTCCGCCCATCCCCCGGTCGGCGCTTCGATGCGGTCCCTGATCATCGCCCACCTCCTGCCAGTTCCTGGTCGATCGATCCTCCCACTGGAATGGGAGTCAACACGAGGACGTCGCGGTAGATGGCGCGCTCCCCCCTGAAACATTCGGCCAGAAGGGAACAAAGCTCAGGCTCAGGTCGACCGTGAGACTCACTCATTGCGAACAGGGGTTCGACTCGCGACGGCAGTCACGAACTTTCCCGCTACATGCGGGAAAAGTGCTGTCCGACGGTGTCCATAACCTCGCTCCTGCGATGATCGAGATCGAGGCACGACTGGACGAACTGGAGCAGCTCGGACTCTCCCGCCGGATGCGGCTCGTCAGCGGACCCCAGGGACCGCGCGTCGTGCTCGACGGCAAGCCGGTGCTGCTGCTGTGCTCGAACAACTACCTCGGCCTCGCGGACCATCCCGCGGTGCGCGAGGCCGCGGCCGACGCCGCGATGCGCTGGGGCGTCGGCGCGGGCGGCTCGCGGATGGTCTCCGGCACGATGACGATCCACAGACGGCTCGAGGAGCGGCTCGCCGCCTTCCAGCGCCACCAGACCGCGCTGCTGTTCGGTTCCGGCTACCTCGCCAACCTCGGCGTGGTGTCCGCGCTCGCCCGCCCCGGCGACGTCGTCTTCTCCGACGAGCTGAACCACGCCGCCGTCATCGACGGCTGCCGCCTCTCCGGCGCAGACGTCTTCATCTACGAGCACGGCGACGTCGAGCACCTCGAATGGGGCCTGCGCGAAGCCGAGGGCCGCGGCGCGCTGATCGTCACCGACGGCGTCTTCGCGCGCGACGGCGACGTCGCCCCGCTGCCCGAGCTGGTCGAGCTGGCCGCGCGCTGGGACGTGCGGCTGGTCGTCGACGACGCGCACGGCGTCGGCACGCTCGGCTCCGGCGGTCGTGGCTCCGTCGCCGAGGCCGGCTGCGAGGACGGCGTCGACGTCGTGATCGGCTCGCTCGGCAAGGCGCTCGGCTCCTACGGCGCCTACGTCGCCTGCGATCAGCCGATGGCGCGCTACCTCGCCACCTCCTCCCGTTCGCTGATCCACTCGACCGCCCCCTCCCCGCCCGCCGTCGCCGGTGCGCTGGCGGCGCTGACGCTGCTGGAGCAGCAGCCGCGCCGCGTCGAGAAGCTGCAGGCGAACGCCGTCCTGCTGCGGGCCGAGCTGGCCGCCGCCGGCTTCGACGTGCCGGGCAGCGCTCACTCGCCGATCGTGACGCTCGCGCTCGGCGACGCCGCGACGGCGCTGCGCGGTTGCGAGAAGGCGCTGGAGCGCGGCGTCTTCGCTCAGCCGCTGCTGCCGCCGCAGGTCCCGCTCGACGGCGCCGGCCTGCGCCTGGCGGTGATGGCCTCGCACTCCAAGAGCGAGCTGAGAGATGCCGCGCGGGCGCTCGCGCAGGCGGCGAAGGCCGCCGGCGCGGTGCAGTCGGAGCCGACACGCGCGCCGCAGCCGGTCGTCGTGCGCGAGCCGGCGCCGATCGCGCCCGGCCCGCGTGCCCGCCACGCGGAGCTGTGGGACGACGGCGAGGGCGAGCTGTGGGTCGAGCAGCGCCGGCCGGTCAGGGCCGCCGCGGCGGTGCAGGCGAGCGGTCGCGTGTTCGACGCCGAGCTGGACGGCCCGCCGGCGCCGCGCGCGTCACGGCGTTCGCAGCAGATGGCGCAGGGCATCTTCGACGTCGAGGCGCCCGCCTCGGTCGTCGAGCACGCCGCCTGATCGATACCGGACACACGAACGCCCGGCGGGGACCGGGCGTTCGCTGGAGGGATGAATCGCTCGCTGCACTGCGGCTCTGCGGGGGAAGTTGGACGGAGCGGGTTCTGCTGATGAGCTTCGCCCACCCCGTGACGTACATCCATTCATCCCACCCTCAGCCAAACCTCATCGGCGCATAAGGGCTGCCTAAGCGAGGCCGCTTCCTGAGAGGACCGTCATCTCGGCCACAGCGGGTGTGGTCTGGATGACGCTCCTCCGAAACGACGGGCGTTACGTCGGCGTATCAGACTGTTACGCTGACGTAATGACTCCTGCGCTCGACCTCGCCGGCGTCTCGCTGTGGCGCTGGGACGCCGAACAACGGCGCGAGCGCCACCTGCTGCGCGACGTCGACTGGACGGTGCGGCCCGGCGAGCACTGGGCGCTGCTCGGCGCCAACGGGGCCGGCAAGACGACGTTGATGAACGTCGCCGCCGCCGTCCACCATCCCAGCGACGGCACCGCCGACGTGCTCGGCCAGCGGCTCGGCCGCGTCGACCTGCGCGAGCTGCGCGCCCGCATCGGCCTCGTCGAGGCGAGAACGAGCCGCGCCTTCCGGCAGCGCCTGAGCGCCGGCGAGGTCGTGCTGACCGGCGCCGCCGGCACGATCGCGCTGCGCTCCGCGACGGTCGACGACGCCGCCAGAGCGCGCGCCGCGGCGCTGCTGCGGCGGTTCGGCTGCGCGGCGCTGGCCGACCGCCCTTACGACGCGTGCAGCCAGGGCGAGCGCCAGCGCGTGCTGCTCGCCCGCGCGCTGATGCCGCGCCCGTCGCTGCTGCTGCTCGACGAGCCCGCGACCGGTCTCGACCTGCCCGGGCGCGAAGCGCTGCTGAGCGCGGTCGCGACGATCGCGCGCGAGGAGCCCGAGACGGCGACCGTCACCGTCACGCACCACGTCGAGGAGCTGCCGGCCTCCACGACGCACGCGCTGCTGCTGCGCGACGGCGCCGTCGTCGCGGCCGGTGAAGCGGAGACGACGCTGACCGGAGCCAACCTGTCGCAGACCTTCGCGACGCCGGTCCGCGTCGACCGCATCGGCGACCGCTGGATGGCGCGGGCGGAGGCGTCGTGGTGAGGGCCGAATCGCTCGGCCGGAGGCCTCGGATTCGGTCGGAAGATCTCGCCCTGGGGGCTCGTTCTTCCACGCGGAGTTGCGCGTGACCGGGCCGGCGATCGCCGACGCCGACGCGCTGCGGCGGGCGCGCGACGCGATCGAGCGCGACGGCTGGGAGGCGGCGACGATGGAGCGGCTGGCGGCCGCGCTCGGCGTCTCGCGGATGACGCTCCACCGCCGCGGCGTCCGTCGGGAGCATCTGCTCGCCGCACTCGGCGAGCTGCTGCAGGAGGAGTACCGCCGCGCGCTGTGGCCGGCGCTGACCGCGCCCGGCAGCGGCCGCGAGCGGCTCGCGCTCGCGCTCGACGGGCTCTGCGCCGTGACCGAGCGGAACCTCGCGCTGCTGGCCGCGCTCGACAGCGCCGAACGCGACGAGATCTTCCACGCGCGCGCCGCGGGTGCGCACGAGCGCACCGCCGGCGGCGTGCTGACCGACCAGCTCTTCACCGAGCCGCTGCAGGCGCTGCTGCGCGACGGGATCGCCGACGGCACGCTCGCGCTCGATGCGGAGGAGACGGTCGACGAGGTCGCGACCGTCCTCTTCAACCTGCTCTCGTGGACGTACCGCCACCTGCGGCTCGGCCACCGCTGGCCGCCGCGGCGGGCGGCGGAGGCGGTGACGCGCCGGGCGGTGCGGTCGGTGGCGGCATAGCCTCCACCCGCTCCCCCGGCAGCTCGAAGCGCATCAGCGCGCCGCCGCCGGGCGCGGCCGCGGCGCTCGCGCTGCCGCCGTGCAGCTCCGCCACCTGACGCACGATCGCGAGCCCCAGGCCCGAGCCGGGCATCCCACGTGCTCCCGGGGCGCGGTAGAAGCGCTCGAAGACGTGCGGCAGGTCGTCCGGGGCGATCCCCGGGCCGCGGTCGCGCACGGTCAGCGCGCCGGCGCCGCTGACCGTCACCGTCACCTCGGCGCCGAGCGGGCTCCACTTCGCCGCGTTGTCGAGCAGGTTGGCGACCGCGCGGTCCAGCCGCGCCGGCACGCCGCGCACCAGGCACGGCTCCAGCGCCGTCGCGAACAGCGGCGCGCCGGGCCGCCGCCGCGCCCGCGCGACCGCCTCCTCCACCAGCAGGTCGAGCCGCACGTCCTCGACCGCCGCCGCCGGCTCCTGCTCGCGCGCCAGCTCGACGAGGTCGCCGACGAGGCCGCTCAGCTCCTCCAGCTGCTCGACGACGTCGCTCAGCAGCCGCCGCCGCTCCTCCTCCGGCAGGCTGGTCGGCAGCGCCAGCACCTCGATGTTGGTGCGCAGGCTCGTCAGCGGCGTGCGCAGCTCGTGCGAGGCGTCGGCGACGAGCTGTCGCTGGCGCCCGACCGACGCCTCCAGGGCCGCCAGCATCGTGTTGAACGAGCGCGCCAGCCGCGCGATCTCGTCGCCGCCCGCGGCAGGCGCGGAGGCGTCGGCGACGCGCGCGGGGGCAGCGCTGCGCCCCCGCGCGGGCGCGGCCGGCACGTCGATCCGCCGCGTCAGATCGCCGGTCGCGCCGACGTGCTCGACGGCCGCCGTCAGCCTGCCGACCGGGCGCAGCGCCGTGCGCGCCACCAGCCGCCCGAGCGCGGCCGCCAGCGCGATCCCGCCGGCGCTGACGAGCAGCAGCACGAGCGCCAGCCGGTCGAGCGTGCGGTCGACGTCGGTCAGCGGCCGCGCGACCTGCGCCGCGAAGCCGTCCGCCAGCGGCGTCGTGAGGATCCGCACCGGCGTGCCGTCGACGCGCGCGTCGGAGAGGAAGGCCGCGCGCACGCCGCCGGCGACCTCCCTCGTGGCGGCGTCGACCGGCAGCTCCGGCACGTCCTCCTCGCCCTGCGGCGGCCAGACGCGCGTGCCGTCCGCGGCGACGGCGGCGACGTAGGTCGTCTGCAGCCCGAGCGCATCGCGCGGCGCCGTGAAGCCGCGCAGCCTCGGCCCCGCCGCGCCGGGCGGCGGCGGGCCGCCGCCGAGCGCGAAGCGCAGTCTCGTCGGCACGCTGACCTGGCGCAGCTCGGCGTCGAGCCGTCCGCGCAGCTCGCCGCGCACGACGACGTAGACGATCCCGGAGGCGAGCGCGATCGCGATCGCGACGGCGGCTGCCGCGACGAGCGCGAAGCGGCGCCGCAGCGTCATCGCTCGCGCAGCACGTAGCCGACGCCGCGGACCGTGTGGATCAGGCGCGCCTCGCCGCCGGCCTCGGTCTTGCGCCGCAGGTAGCCGACGTAGACCTCCAGCGAGTTCGAGGTCGAGCCGAAGTCGTAGCCCCACACGTGCTCGAAGATGACGCTGCGCGGCAGCACCTGGCGCGGGTGGCGCAGCAGCAGCTCCAGCAGCAGGAACTCGGTCCGCGTCAGCTCGATCGCGCGCTCGCCGCGGTGGACCTCGTGCGCGACCGGGTCGAGCGTCAGGTCGCCGAAGCGCAGCAGCTCGCGCTCGTCGGCGCCGGTGCGGCGCAGCAGCGCGCGCAGGCGCGCGCTCAGCTCCTCCAGCGCGAACGGCTTGACGAGGTAGTCGTCGGCGCCGGCGTCGAGGCCGCTGACGCGGTCGGCGACCTGGTCGCGCGCCGTCAGCATCAGCACCGGCGTGCGGTCGCCGGAGGCGCGCAGGCGACGGCAGACCTCCAGCCCGCCGACCTCCGGCATCAGCACGTCGAGCACGACCGCGTCGGGCGCGACGCCGGTCAGCGCGTCGAGCGCCTGGCGGCCGTCGGCGGCGAGCGACACCTCGTACCCGTCGAGCCGCAGCGCGCGTTCGAGCGCGCTGCGCACCGCCGGTTCGTCGTCGACCACGAGGATGCGCATCGGCCAGACGATCCAGCCGCAGGCTGAACAACGCCTAAGAGCCACCTGGGAGAAGCCTGAGAAGCGGCCTTGAATCGGCGCACCTGCGTCTAGGAGGATGGTCCAGAACGCTCAAGCCGGCGGTGCGCCGCGTCGATCCCCCGGGCATGCCCCGACGCCTGCTGACTCCGCTCCTGACCGCGCTCGCGCTGCTGTTGATCGCCGCGCCCGCCGCCGTCGTCGCCGCCCCGGCCGCAACCTCCGCTCCCGCCGCCCGCACCGCCGTCGACTGCGCCGACGACGAGCTGTCGGTCGAGGAGGAGGACGGCACGCTCGTCTGCGAGCCCGACGACCTCGGCGCCGACGACGACCTCGACGCGCTCTGCGAGGACGACTGGTCCGACGACGAGGACTGGGGCGACGACGAGGGCGGCGACGAGGAGGAGGCCTACGTCGCCGACGACGACTGCGCCGACGCGGCCGACGTCCCCGCCGTGCTCAGCGGCCTGCAGGCGACGGTGGCGGGCAGAGGCCGCGGCGCGCAGGTGACGGTCGGCTTCACGCTCGACGTCGCCGGCACCGTCGAGCTGACGCTCGCGCGCAGCGAGGTCGGCACGGCCAGCGGCAAGCGCTGCGTCGTCCGCACCGCGAAGAAGGGCAAGGCGGCGAAGGGCAAGCGCTGCACCCGCACGACCGGCTTCGGCGGCCCGGTCGAGGTCGCGGGCCGCGCGGGCGTCAACAGCGTCTCGCCGCGCCGCTGGAAGGGCCGCAAGCTGCGCCCCGGCACCTACGTCGTGAGCGCCACGACCGGCGACGGCGCCAAGACGGCGACGTTCAAGGTCGCCGCCGGCTGAGCGGACCGCGCCGGCGCCGCGCACTGACCGTCTGCAGGCGCCGCGAACGCGTCGAACCGGGCGCGCTTGCGCTCTGTCGGGTCAGCCTCTAGCGTTCAGCGCTGAACAAGTTTCCAGGGTGTGCCGGGAGCGCACCATCGGGGCAGGGGATTGCGTGCGATCGACGGTCGACGTGGCGGTGCTGGGGCTGGTGCTCGAACGCCCGAGCTACGGATATGAGCTGAGCAAGCGCTTCGAGCAGCGCTTCGGCGCGCTGCTGAGCGTCAGCCGCTCGCACATCTACAGCGCGCTCAACAGCCTCCAGCGCGACCGGCTGATCGAGCCGCTGCCGCACGACGGCTCCGAGCGCCAGCCGAAAGTGCACTACCGCGCCACCGCCGACGGCGTCGCGGCCTTCCGCGCCTGGCTGGCCGAGCGCCGCGCGTTGACGGCGGCACTCGGAGAGCTGGACGGCGCGGCCGGCTCCTAGCGCTCGCCGGAGGCGGCCGGCAAGCGCCGGCGCGCGGCCGGGCTACCGCTCGCCGCTTGCCGCAACCTGCACGATCGAGGCGTCGATCAGCCACTCGACCGGCGCGACGTCGTCGGTGTAGACCTTCCCGCCGGGCAGCCGCGGCGCGATCCGCGCCGCCGTCCGCTCCGCGACCGGCCGCAGGTCGACCGGCAGCCCCGGGATCGCCGCGCGCAGCGCCGCCGGCGAGATCTGGCCGTCGCCGGCCATCGCGATCGTGTTGACGTCCTGGCTGGGATCGCGCACGACGGTCGGGAAGACGTCGGCCATCGTCGCCGTCAGCACCTCCTCCAGCGCGTGCGAGGACTCCGGGTGGCCGATGTTGACGAGCACGACGCCGCCCGGGTTGAGGCGATCCTGGACCTGCTCGAAGAACTCCTTCGTCGCCAGGTGGAACGGCACGTACGGCTGGCGGTAGGCGTCGACGAAGATCGCGTCGTACTTTCGCTTCTGCGCCCGCAGCCACGGCCGCCCGTCGGCGGTGTGGAGGTGGACGTTGGGCGCGTCGCGTCTGTTGAGGTCGAACATCGTGCGCGCCAGCTCGTTCAGCTCGCCGTCGATCTCGACGCCGTCGACGCGCGTGTCCGGGAAGTAGTGGCCGTACTGCCGCGCGACGGTGCCGGCGGCGTTGCCGAGGATCGCGACCGATCTCGGCGGCGTGCCGTCGGCGCGCCCGGCGAACGGCAGCGTCAGGAACTCGTCCCAGTAGTTGCCGGTCAGCCAGCTGCCGGGGTCGTAGATCGAGTGCACCGCCTGGCCCTCGTTCAGCTCCAGCCGGCGCTGGCCGTCGTCGCGCTCGATCACGACGGCGTACTGGTAGAGCGTCTCCTTCTCCCAGATCACCTTGCCGTCCTCGACCGCCTTGACCGTCCCGACGGGCAGCGCGAGCAGGATCGCGATCACGATCGGCGCCGGCGCGAAGCGGCGCCCGAGCGAGACGGCGGCGACGATCGCCAGCGCGAGCGCGTAGATCAGGAAGGTGCGGCGGGTGCCGAGGAAGGGGATCAGCAGCAGCGAGCTGAGGAAGGTTCCGGCGAGCGAGCCGAGCGTCGAGACGGCGTAGAGCCGGCCGGTCACTCTGCCGGCCTCCTCGACCGAGCGGATCGCCAGCTTGACGACGAACGGCGAGACCATCCCGAGCAGCACCATCGGCACCGCCAGCAGCACCAGCACGGCGATCAGCGAGCCGACGAAGGCGCCGGCCGAGACGGAGCTGAGCGCGTCGACGGAGACGCGCAGGAACGGCCGCGCGACGAACGGGAGGATCGCGAAGACGGCGGAGGCGGCGAGGATGATCAGCGCCAGCCGTCTGCCGTCGTCGGGCGAGTCGTCGGCGAGCTTGCCGCCGAGCCAGTAGCCGATCGAGAGCGCGACGAGCACGATGCCGATCGTGTTGGCCCAGATCAGCGTCGAGTCGCCGAACCACGGTGCCAGCAGGCGCGCGGCGGCGATCTCGCCGCCGAGCGAGGCGGCCCCGCCGACGAAGGTGAGGGCGTAGAGACGTCGGACGGGCATTCCCCGCCAAGCGTAGAGGAGCGCTGCCGCGGGCGACCGGCCGGTCGGCGCCGGCCGCCGCCCGCCCCGCTCAGCCGACCGCGGCGGAGGTCTCGGCGACGCCCCAGTCGAGCGCCGCCGGCGCCAGCGCCCCGGCGATCTCGCCCGCGAGCGCGGGATCGGCCGGGTCGAGCGCGCGCGTGCCGCTGCCCTCCGAGAGGTCGACGGCGTCGAGCGACAGCCAGACGACGTTCGGCGCTCTCGTCGAGTTGAAGTAGAGGACGCGATCGGTCAGGTCGATCGCCGTGGCCCACCAGGTCGGGAAGGTGTCGAAACGGGTGTCCGGCGCGCCGTAGGGGACCGAGCAGTTGCGCACGACGCTCAGCACGCCGGCGATCGCGTCGGCGTGGTCGACCGGGCTCGGCAGGTGCGAGAGGAAGTAGCTGGCGCGCACGAACCGCTCCTCCGACGGGATGTCGCCCGGCAGCGGCAGCTCGCCGCCGAAGCCGCGGTAGCGGGCGCGGTTGGCGACCTGCTGCTCGTACGGCGGGTCGTTCGTCATCACTCTGTACTCGGCGCCGCGGCGGACGGTCGCTCTGCCGTCGACGATCTCGACGATCGCGGCGTCGCCGGAGGGATCCTCGATCGCGAGATGGGCGCCGACGTGCTGGCCGTGGAGCGGGACGGAGGCGATCCGGACCCGCTCGAGCCCCTCGAGCGCCTCCGCGACGGTGGCGAAGTTGTCGGCGACGTACTGCGACCAGAAGCGGTTGGAGACGACCGGGCGATCGTCGGGCTGCTCCCAGCCGGCGGCGCCGAGGTAGAGCGTGTGGACGGCGAGACCGCGCTCGTTGAGCGCCTCCGGGGTCACGACGCCCCACGACTGCAGCGCGACGCTGCCGTAGCGGGCCTCCCACGCGAGCGAGTCGGGGCCGGCGTCGCCGACCCGCGCCGTCCCGCGCGGCGTCACCCACAGCCGCGTCGCGTCGCTGACCTCCCAGTCGAAGGTCCGGCCGGTGACCATCGCGACACCGTTGTCGTTCCAGAAGACGCGCGTGCACATGCCCTGGAAGTCGGTCGCGCGCCGCCGGAGCTTGAGCGCACCGGCGGCGGGAGGAGGCGGTCTGTCAGTCCTCGTACGGGACGAAGTCCCGCTTGCGCGCGCCGCAGACGGGACAGAACCACGTCTCCGGGATGTCCTCGAACGCCGTGCCCGCGGGGATGCCGCCGTCGGGGTCGCCGTCCTCAGGGTCATAGATGAAACCGCAGGACTCGCAGATCCACTTCTGTGAGGTCTGAGTAGTGCTCATGACGACACGGTACCGCGCACACGGTAGGGTGCGATCCATGGAGCAGCACCCCGGCCTCGGCCCCGGCGAAGAGGTCAACCCCGGACCCGTCACCGCGCCGCGCATCGCCGCGAGCGTGATCGTCGTCCGCGGCGGCGACCGCGCCCTCGAGCTGCTGCTGGTGCAGCGAACCCACGCCGCGCGCTTCATGGGCGGCGTGTGGGTCTTCCCCGGCGGCGCGGTCGACCCCGGCGACGGGCCGGTCGACCATCCCGAGGACCTCCAGTGGGCGCTGCGCGCGGCCGCCGTGCGCGAGGTCTCCGAGGAGGCCGGCATCCGCATCGACAGCGTCGAGTCGCTGACGCCCTTCTCGCGCTGGATCACGCCGGCGCACCTGACGACGCGCTTCGACACCTGGTTCTTCGTCACGCCGGCGCCGTGGGGCGCCGAGCCCGAGGTCGACGGCAGCGAGTGCATCGACGCGAAGTGGATCACGCCGACCGAGGCGCTCGCCGCCCACCAGGCCGGCACGCTGCCGCTCGTCTTCCCGACGATCAAGCACCTTGAGCAGCTGCGCGCCTTCAGCAGCGCCAACCAGCTGCTGGAGTACTCCTACGAGCTGATCATCGAGCCGGTCGAGCCGCGCATGATCACCGTCAGAGACTCGATCCAGGTGCTGCTGCCGGGCGATCCCGGCTACGAGAGCGCGGGGCGCAGGAGCTGACGCAATGGCCGCCGCCGCACCGCTCACGGTCGCCGTCACCGGCCCGACTGGAGAGATCGGCCGGGCGTTCGTGCGCGCGCTCGAGCGCAGCAGAGACGTCGGCCGCGTCAAGGCGCTCGGCCGCCGCGAGATCAATCCCGCCAGCGAGGGTTGGAAGAAGACCGAGTACCTGCGCGGCGACGTGCTCGACAAGGACGCCGTCGAGACGCTCGTCGAGGGCGCCGACGTCGTCGTCCATCTCGCCTTCTCGATCATGGGCGCGCCCGGCGAGAACGGCCGCGAGGTCAACCTGACCGGCTCGCGCAACGTCTTCGGCGCGGCCGTCCGCGCCGGCGCAAGACGGCTCGTCTACACCTCGTCGGTCGCCGCCTACGGCTTCCACGACGACAACCCGCCGCTGCTGACCGAGGACGTCCACCCGCGCGGCACCGACGCGCACGCCTACTCGAAGGCGAAGGCGGCGGTCGAGCGGCTGCTGTCGGAGATGACGGTCGGCACGCACACCTCGACCTACGTCTTCCGCCCCTGCATCGTCGCCGGCCCGGACGCGCTGATGTTCATCGGCTCGATCCCGTACGTGCAGCTCGGCGACAAGATGCCGGCGGCCGTCTGGCGGCTGCTCGACGCCGTCCCCGTGCTGAAGCCGGTGATCCCCGACAACGGCATCTCCTTCCAGCTCGTCCATCACGACGACGTCGCCGCCGCGCTGCGCGCCGCGACGCTCGGGAGAGGCAAGCCGGGGATCTACAACCTCGCCGCGCACGGGACGCTGACGATGCGCGACCTCGCCGACGACCTCGGCTGGTACGCGATCCCGGTTCCCGAGCTGGCCGTCGACGTCGCCGCCGAGGTCGCGACGCGGCTGCCGTTCATCCCCGAGGACGCGCAGTGGCTCAACGCGCTGCGCGTGCCGATGCTGATGGACGTCTCGAAGGCCGAGCGCGAGCTGAGATGGCGGCCGAGATACGGCGTGCGCGAGACGTTGCGGGCGACGATCGCCGAAGCGCGGCTGTCGCAGATGCTGCGCTGAGCGAGCGCCCCGCCGCCCGCGCGATCCTGCGCTAGCGTCTTCGGCATGGCTCATCCCACCCGCACCGCGGTCGGCACCTGGAGCGGCGGCCGCTTCATGCACTTCGGCGAACCGCTCGACGACGAGCGCCTGCTGGCGCTGCTGCGTCCGGACGCGGGCATCAGAACCGTCCTGACGGCCGACGCCTACGGCGCCGGCGACGCCGACCGCCTGCTCGCTCGCGCGCTGGAGGGTCTGCCGCGCGAGGACTACGTGCTCGTCGGCGCGGTCGGGCACGACTTCTACGACGGCGAGCGCGAGGGCGCGAAGGGCTTCCCGCGCTTCACCGACCCGCGCCTGCGCGGGCCGGAGGAATACGCCTCCTACCTGCGCCGCGCGACCGAGGCGTCGCTGGAGCGCTGCGGCGTCGACCGCTTCGACCTGCTGCTGCTGCACAATCCCGACCAGATCGGCTATCGCAGCGAGCAGGTGTGGGACGGGATGGCGGCGCTGCGCGACGCCGGCCTGACCGACCTGATCGGGATCGCTCCCGGCCCCGCCAACGGCTTCACGCTCGACCTGATCGACTGCTTCGAGCGCTTCGGCGACCGCATCGACTGGGCGATGGTGATCCTCAACCCGCTCGAGCCGTGGCCCGGCGAGCTGGTGCTGCCGGCCGCCGTCAGACACGACGTCAAGCTGCTCACACGCGTCGTCGACTACGGCGGCCTCTTCGGCGGTGACCTGCGCGACCCCGGCACGCTCGGCGAGCGCGACCACCGCAAGTTCCGCCCCGCCGGCTGGGTCGAGCGCGGCCTGGAGCGGATCGAGCGGATGCGCGCGATCGCCGACCGCCACGAGCTCACGCCGCTGCAGCTCGCCTGCCAGTGGAACCTCGCCCACCCGCAGGTGCGGAGCGTCGTGCCGACGCTCGTGCAGGAGGCCGGCGCCGACGCCAAGCCGGTCGAGGACAAGCGCGCCGAGCTGGCCGCGCTGCCGGCCGAGAACCGCCTCACGGCCGAGGAGGTCGCGGAGATCCGCGCGATCGGCGACAACGTCGGCTCGATGGCGCTGAAGGGCGCGGCGGTCGGCCACGACGGGCCGGCGAAGGCCGACGCCTGGCCGCTCGACGAGCAGCTCGGCGAGCTGGCCGCGCGCTGGGCGATCGACCCCGCGCGCGACCTCGTCAAGACGCCGTAGTCACCACCACACCGCCGGACAGGCGGCCGTCAGCACCTCGTTGCGATCGGGGTGGACGACGATCGCCTCCTCGTGGCTGATGCCGCCGGTCTCCGGCGTGCCCATCACGATCTCCAGCGCCAGCACCTGGCCGGCCTCGATCGGCTGCGTCGAGCTGGCGGCGACGAACGGCCCCTCGGTCGTCAGCCCCAGCTGGTGGCCGAACATCGGCACGAAGCCCTCGAAGTAGCCGTGCGGCGGGTGACCGCGCTCGGTCAGGAAGGCGACGCCGGCGTCGTGGACCTGCGCGTGCGTCACGCCCGGTCTGACGGTGTCGATCAACGTCTGGATCAGGTCGACCGCCTGTTGCAGCACGACCGCTTGCGGCTCGCTCGCCGGCTGGCCGACGCAGGCCGAGCGGGCGAGGTCGGTGTAGTAGCCGAGCACCGGGCCGAAGCCGTCGACGCGCAGCAGGTCGCCGCGCTCCAGCGGCCGGCGCGCGTCGAACGACGGCACGCCGCGCGGCGCGTTGGGCCGGCACGGCAGTCCTGAGCCGATCACGACGTCGTCGGGGAAGCCGCCGCCCGCGAGCAGCACGGGCATCCCGGCCGCGACGAGGTCGGCCTCCGTCATGCCGGGCTCGGCCGCCGCGACCATCGCGCCGATCCAGGCGCCGCCGACCGCCGAGGCGTGGCGCAGCAGCGCGATCTCGGCCGGGCTCTTGACGCGGTGCAGCGGCTCGACGATCGCGTCCGCGGCGACGAGCGTCACCGCCGCCGCGCCGGCCGCCGTCAGCTGCGCCTCGATCGCGCGCCGCTGGCGGTCGAGGAAGGCACCCTCGCCGGCGATCCCGACGCGCTTTCCGGCGAGGCCGGCGTCGCGCAGCGCCTGCGCGACGCCCGCGGTGACCGACTCGACCGTGCGCGCGTCGGCGACGGTCAGGTCGGCAGCCGGGACGCGCTGGTCGAGCACGAGAATCGGCTCGCCCTCGACCGGCAGGATCAGCGCCGAGAAGCCCTTGTCGCCGAACGGCGCCGCGGAGGCGAAGCCCGACTGGTGGTCGGCCAGCCAGCGGACCGCCCACGACCAGTCGACGCTGCCCCACGCGAGCAGGCCGTCGAGGCCGGCGTCGGCGACCGCCCGGCGGGTCCGCTCGCGGCGCGCGACGAACTCCTGCGGCGCGATCGGCGGCGGGGCGTCGGCGACCGTCGGGGCCGTGGGCGCGGCGGGCATGGCAGCTCCTTGCTGGTCTGGTCAGGGACGGTCGAGCAGCCGGCGCGGGCTGTCGACCATGATCTGGCGGACGGTCGCCTCGTCGGCGCCGCAGTACGACGAGAGCGCGGGCATCACGCGCTTGAAGAGATGCTCGTAGCCGTTGCCGCCGTTGCGGCGCAGGTTGGCCTTCGTCCAGACGTCGCAGCCGAGCACGAGCTGGCTCGCGTAGCCCTCGCTCAGCAGCCACGTGACCTCGTCGAGCCGCTCGCGGTCGGTCGGCGTGCGGATCGCCGGCGAGCCGTAGAAGCACTCGATCCCGAAGCTGTCGTACTCGAGGATCGCGCCGGTCTGCGCGCAGGCGGTGTGGTAGCCGCGGTCGAGCTGCTCGTCCATGTGGCTCAAGACGATCCGGTCGGCCGGCATGCCCTCGTCGATCAGTGCCTCGGCGACCTCGACGCCGGAGGGGCCGCGGAACGAGAGGTGGACGTTGACGGCGGCGCCGGTCTCGGCGCCGGCCCGCCCCGCGCCGCGCACGACGCGCCACTCGTCCTCGGTCGGCGGGTGCGTCGTGCCGATCTCGCCGATCATCGCGGGCTTGATCCCGCTGCCGTCGATCCCCTCGCGCAGCTCGCCGATCAGCACCTCGGCGATCTCGTCGACCGACATCGTCTTCAGCTCCGGCGGATGCGTCTCCTGCACGTACCAGCCGCAGCCGACCGCGATCGTCATGCCGCTGCGGCGCGAGATCTCCGGCAGGTCGGCGACGCGGCGGCCGATCCCGATCACGGTCAGGTCGACGATCGCGCTGCCGCCGCCGGCGCGCGCGTGCTCCAGCTCGGCGACGGCGGTGTCGGCATCGTCGAGGATCAGGTTCTCGCGCGTCGACATCATGTTCCAGCGCAGGTGCCACTGCGCTTCGGGGCCGATCTCCCCCACCCATGGCTCGCCGGTCTCCTTCGTCCAGACCGAGACGTCGGCGAAGACGTGCTCGTGCATCGACGTCGGGCCGAGGTCGGCGGGCTGGATCGGACCGAGGACGGTGTGGATCGGCACGGGCGGGCTCCGGCGGTCGGGGATGGTGCGGGGACCAGGCGCGGCGATCGCGCCATGCAGATTGGATCCTACACGGCTGTCAATGGATCCACGACTGCGCAAGCCGCGCCAGCGATCGCGCAAGCCGCGCCAGCAATCGCGCAAGCCGCGTCAGCGCTACGCGAGCGCGGCGGCCGGCACGCGGAAGGTGCGCCGGTACGCCTGCGGCGAGACGCCGATCGCCGCGCGCAGGTGCTGGCGCAGCAGCGCCGCGCTGCCGAAGCCGGCCTCGTAGGCGACGCTCTCGACCGGCAGGTCGGTCGTCTCCAGCAGGCCGCGCGCGCGGTCGACGCGCTGCTGCACGATCCACTGCGCCGGGCTCGTGCCGACCTCGGCGCGGAAGCGGCGCGTGAAGGTCCGCACGCTCATGCCGGCGTGCGCGGCGAGCGCCTCGAGCGTCAGCGGCTCGCGCAGCCGCGCACTCGCCCACTCGCGCGTCGGCGCCGTCGTCGCGGTCGACACCTCGGGGACGGGCCGCTCGATGAACTGCGCCTGCCCGCCGTCGCGCCACGGCGGCACGACGCAGCGCCGCGCCGCCGCGTTGGCGACCGCGGCGCCGTGGTCGCGCCGCACGACGTGCAGGCAGAGGTCGACGCCGGCGGCGCCGCCGGCCGAGGTCAGCACGCGGCCGTTGTCGACGAACAGCACGTCGGGCCGCAGCTCGACGCGCGGGAAGAGGCGGGCGAAGCGGTCGGCCTGGCACCAGTGGGTCGTCGCCGGCAGGCCGTCGAGCAGGCCTGCGGCCGCGAGCACGAACGAGCCGGTGCAGATGCTGAGGATCCGCGTCCGCCGCGGCAGCGCCCGCAGCAGCTCGTCCAGCTCCGGCGGCAGCTCGCCGAGGTCCCGGAGCCGTCCTTCAGGCTCCTGCGTCGCGACGACGACGGTGTCGGCCTCCAGCAGCGCCCGCTCGTCGCGCTCGACGACGATCGCGAAGTCCTCCGACGTGCGCACGGGCCCACCGCCGAGCGAACAGGTGGCGACCTCGTAGAGCGGCGCGCCGGCGTCGTCGTGCGCGGCGCCGAAGACGCGCGCGGCGATCCCGAGGTCGAACGGGATGACGCGATCGAGGGCGAGGACGGCGACGCGATGGGGCATTGGCCCGATTATTGCGCATGTTGTCCTTTCGGCCACTGGCGGCCGCCGTCACCGCGCCGCAGACTGGCTCCCATGAGCACGATCGAACGCACCACCGACACCGCCGAGACGGCGACCGCCGACACCGGCGCGGCCACCGCGCCGGCCGCCCCCGCCACGATGCGCGCCGTCGTCGCCGACGGCTGGGGCGGCCCCGAGGTCCTGCAGGAACGCGAGCTTCCCCGTCCCGTCCCCGGCCCGACCGAGATCGCCGTCGCCGTCCATGCCGCCGGCGTCAACCCGGTCGACCTCTTCTCGCGCGCCAGCGGCGGCTTCGGCCTCTGGCAGGACCCGCCGGTGATCGGCTGGGACGTCTCCGGCGTCGTCACCGCCGTCGGCCCCGGCGCCTCCCTGCACCGCGTCGGCGACGAGGTCTTCGGCCTGCCGCGCTTCCCCCACCAGGCCGGCGCCTACGCCGAGGTCGTCGTCGCCCCGTCGCGCCAGTTCGCGCCGAAGCCGGCCGCGCTCAGCCACGTCGAGGCGGCGGCGCTGCCGCTCGTCGGCCTGACCGCGTGGCAGGCGCTGACCGAGGTCGCGCGCGTCCAGCCCGGTCAGCGCGTGCTCGTCCACGCCGCCGGCGGCGGCGTCGGCCACGTCGCGGTGCAGCTGGCGAAGGCGCTCGGCGCCGAGGTGATCGGCACCGCCTCCGCCGCCAAGCACGCGTGGCTGCGCGAGCTTGGCGCCGACCGGCTGATCGACCACGCCACGAGCGACTTCGCCGCGGAGCTGCGCGACGTCGACGTGGTGCTCGACACGCGCGGCGCCGACTACGCCGCGCGCTCGCTCGCGGTGCTGCGCGACGGCGGGATGCTCGTCTCGATCAACAACCCGGGCGAGCCCGGCGCCGAGGTCGCGGCAGCGGCCTCCGCACGCGGGATCGCGACCGGCTTCACGCTCGTCGAGCCCGACCGCCACGGCCTGCTGGAGCTGGCGCGGCTCGTCGCGGCCGACAGGCTGCGCCCGACGATCGCCGCGACCTTCCCGCTCGCGCAGGCCGCTCGCGCGCACCAGCTCGGCGAGCAGGGCCGCACCGCCGGCAAGATCGTGCTGACGGTGCGCTGAGAGGACCTACCGCAGCTCGGCCTGCTCGCCCTCGATCACGTGCATGACGGCGTTGATCAGCGCCAGGTGCGTGAACGCCTGCGGGTAGTTGCCGAGCTGGCGGCCGCTGTGCGGGTCGAGCTCCTCGGCGTACAGCAGCAGCGGCGAGGCGTTCGCCAGCAGCTTCTCCAGCAGCGCCTTCGCGCGGCGGTGGTCGCCGATCTCCTCCAGCGCGGCGACGAGCCAGAAGGAGCAGATCAGGAAGGTCCCCTCCTCGCCGGAGAGGCCGTCGTCGGTCTCCTCGACGCGGTAGCGCAGCACGAAGCCGTGGTCGGTCAGGTCGCGCGCGATCGCCCGCACCGTCGCGCAGACGCGCTCGTCCTCGGGTGGCAGGAAGCGCACCAGCGGGATCAGCAGCACCGAGGCGTCGAGCGCGTCGGTGTCGTAGTGCTGGCGGAAGATCCCGTCGCGCACGCCGTTGGCGAGGATGTCGGCCTTGATCTGGTCGGCGATCGCCTGCCACGCGTCGGCCAGGTCGGACTCGCCGTGGATCTCCGCCAGCCGCGCGCCGCGGTCGAGCGCGACCCAGCACATCAGCTTCGAGGAGACGTAGTGCTGCGGCGCGCCGCGCGCCTCCCAGATCCCCTGGTCCGGCTCGTCCCAGATCTTGATCGCGCACTCGACCTGGTCCTTCAGCACCGGCCACAGCCGCTGCGGCAGGTGGCCGCCGACCTTCGTGTGCAGGTAGACCGAGTCGAGCACGGCGCCGTAGACGTCGTTCTGGCGCTGGTCGAAGGCGCCGTTGCCGATCCGCACCGGCTTGGCGCCGTCGTAGCCGGTCAGGTGGTCGAGCGTCGACTCCGTCAGGTCCTTGTTGCCGCAGACGCCGTACATGATCTGCAGCGAGCCGTCCTCGTTGCGCGGCACGTCGGCGACGAACTGCATGAAGTCGTCGGCCTCCCAGTCAAGCCCGAGCGCGTGCAGGCCCCACAAGGTGAAGGTCGCGTCGCGCATCCACGTGTAGCGGTAGTCCCAGTTGCGCTCGCCGCCCGGGGTCTCCGGCAGCGAGGTCGTCAGCGCCGCGACCATCGCGCCGGTCGGCGCGTAGGTCAGCCCCTTCAGCGTCAGCGCCGAGCGCTGCAGGTGGCTCCGCCACGGATGGTCCGGGAACCTGCCGTCGTCGAGCCAGTCGCGCCAGAAGTGCGACGTGCGCTCCAGCATCTCGGTCGCCTCGGCGGCGCTCGCCGGGCCGTGCAGGTCGTTGGCCCACGACAGCGCGACGAAGCGCGTCTCGCCCTCGCGCAGCGTGTGGCGGGCGCGGGCGCGGTTGCCCTCTATCCCTATCCGCAGGTCGCTCATCAGCCGCAGCGAGCCGGTGTGGTGATGGGCGTCGACGGCGGTGTAGGTGCCGTCGATGTCGGTCCACTCGGCCGGCTCGCGCGCGTAGTCGAACATCGGCTCGCAGACCATCTCGATCTGGACGCTGCCTTGGATGCACTCGACGGTGCGCACGAGCACGTGCTCGGCGGCGTCGTCGGTCGGCGGGCGCGTGCGCGAGCCATCGACGCCGTTGTGCGGCCCCCACGGCCCGATCGCGAGCGCGTCGCGCACGATCAGCCAGCCCGACGGCGTCATCCACGTCGTCTCGACGATGTTGGTGCCCGGCTCGTAGCGGCGCGCGCCGGGCACGTTCATCCCATACGGGCCGAGGCGGAAGGCGCCGGCGCCGCGGTCCAGCAGCGTGCCGAAGACGCTCGGCGCGTCGAAGCGCGGCGCGCACAGCCACTCGATCGTGCCGTCGGGCGCGACCAGCGCGCCGGTGTGGCAGTCGGAGATGAAGGCGTAGTCGCCGATCGGCGGGAACGGCGAGCTGGCCGGCTCGCGCCTGTGCGCGCGGACGTTGGCGCGCGGCCGGCGACGTCTGCCAGGTGCTGTCTCGCTCATCCGCAGATCCTATTGCGGTCGCGCGGCGAGAACGAGCCCCCGGGCGAGTTCTCCCGGCGTGCAGCAAGCGCACCGCCCGCCGCTACACGCTGTTCCAGAAATCCAAGCCGAGGTCGTCGAGCAGGTTCTGCGCCTCGGCGTTGAGGCGGAAGAACTCGCCGGTCCAGATCAGGATCCCCATCGCGATCAGCACGACGCCGCCGACCGCGATCACGACGCTGTAGTGGCGCTTGACGAAGGCGAACGCGGTCGTCATACGGCCGAAGGCGACCGAGGTCAGCAGGAACGGGATCGCCAGCCCGGCCGAGTAGGCGGCCAGCAGGAGCGCGCCGCGACCGGCCGACTCCGACAGCGCGGCGGCGCTGAGGATCGCGCCGAGCGTCGGGCCGATGCACGGCGTCCAGGCGATCGCGAAGGCGGCGCCGGCGATCACGGGGCCGCCGCGGCCGGCGCGCGCCATCAGCCCGCCGACGTGGAACTCGCGGTTGAGCTGGGTCACGAACGGCGCCGCGACGAAGAAGACGCCCATCGCGATGATGACCGCGGCGGAGACCTTCTCGAGCGTCTCGCGGTGGTCCTGCAGCGTCGCGCCGACGGCGGTCGCGCCGAGCCCGAGCAGGATGAAGATCGTCGAGAAGCTGAGCACGAACATCAGGCTCGGGCCGAGCACGCGCAGCGTGCCGCCGGGCTGCTCGCGCGCCTGGTCGGGGGTCACGCCGGCGACGGCGGAGATGTAGCCGGGCACGAGCGGCAGCACGCACGGCGAGAGGAACGAGACGAGTCCGGCCGCCACGGCGAGCGGGATGCCGACTCCGTTGGCGGGATCCATGGACCGTCAAGGGTACCGGCGCGGGCCGCGCGGCCCGCTCTCGACCCGGCGCCGGCGGCGCGCGGATCGGCCGTGGATTCGCCGGGATCGCCGTGCAGACGCGCCATCTCCCTCGCATGAGACAGAGATATCTGGCTCGCGGGGGAGAAATTTCCCTCGCGCTGTCACAAAGCCGGCGCTGCGGCTAGTTAACGAATGATGAGAGCGACGGGAAGCGTCTTCGAGATCGAGTACGTTTCCCACTACCAACCCGATCGACGGGGCTTGCGCGCAACTTTGCAGCGCAGGCCCCGTTGAGCGGGTAGGAGCGAACTTGTGGAAGCCTCTTCAATCCCAGCCACGGCAGGCCTGACGCGCAATCGCGTCCGTCCCTCCGTCGGCCCCCTTCTGCGGCTGCGGTCCGACGAACAGCTCGTCAAGCTCTTCCGCCAAGGCAACGAAGATGCCTTCCGCGCGATCCACGATCGCTACCGCGCCCGTCTCTTCGCCTACACGCGCCAGATGCTGGCCGGCTCCAGACAGGATGCCGAGGACGCCCTCCAGGACGTCTTCGTGCGCGCCTACGGGGCGCTGCGCGCCAACGACCGCGAGGTCTCGCTGCGCGCCTGGCTCTACCGCGTCGCGCACAACCGCTGCATCGACGAGCTGCGCCGTCCCGCGCCGCCGCCGCCGGAGGTGCTCGAGCGGCTCTCGCCGCCGTCGCACGACCCGATCGCCGAGAGCGAGCAGCGCGAATCGCTGCGCCGGCTGGTCGAGGACGTCAGACGGCTCCCGGAGCAGCAGCGCTCGGCCCTGCTGATGCGCGAGATCGTCGGGATGTCGTACGCCGACCTCGCCGCCGCGCTCGACGTCACCGTCCCCGCCGTCAAGTCGCTGCTGGTGCGCGCCCGCATGGGCCTCGCGCAGGCGGCCGAGGCGCGCGACACCGCCTGCATCGAGATCCGCGAAGAGCTGATCGACGCGCACGACCGCGGCGTCCGTGCCAGCGGGCTGACCCGCCGCCACCTGCATGACTGCGCCGGCTGCCGCGCGTACAAGAGAGAGCTGAAGACGATGCGCGAGCGCTTCGCCGCGCTGACGCCCGCGCTCGGGCCGATGGCGCTGCTGGCGAAGCTGCTGGGCATCGGCGGCGGCGGTGCCGCCGCCGGCTCGGCCGCAAGCTCCGGCGCAGGCGCCGCCGCGGGTGGCGCAGCCGCCGTCGCCGGCGGGGCCGCCGCGGGCGGGACCGCCGTCACGGCCGGCCACGTCGCCGCCGTCGTCGCAGCCGCCGTCGTCGCCGGCGGCGGAGCGGTCGAGGTCAAGCGCACGCTCAGCCCGCCCCCTTCGGCACCGGCCGCGAAGGTGATCAGAGCCGAGCGCCCGAGAGCGGAGCCGCTGTTCGCGGCCGCCGCCTCCGTGCAGGCGCTGCCCGCCTCCAACCCGGCCGGCTCGTCCGCCGCAGGCGCTTCGACCGCGGCCGGCGCCAGCACCGGCGCCATCGACGGCGCCGGCAGCGCGAAGGCCGTCAAGCTCAAGCTCTCCCGCCAGCCGAGCGGTGCGGCCGTGACGGTCGAGCCGGTCACGACGCCGCCGGTCACGACCGGTGTCGGCAGCGGGGTCGCCAACGGCGGCGCCGCCGCGCCCGACGACGCCTCGATCGTCGACGATCCGTACCCGGTCGACGAGCCGACGACCACGCCGACCGAGCCGGTCGACACGACGCCGACGACGACGGGCAACGGCACGACGACCGCGCCGCCGACCACCGGCGGCACGACGACCGCGCCGCCGACGACCGGCAGCGCCGCGAGCGGCTCGACCGGTACGCCGCCGCCCGCCGGCAGCGCGCCGCAGGGCGTTCCGGCCGGCACCGGCAGCACTCCGCCGCCGACGACCGCCGCACCCGCCTCGCCTGCGACGACCGGCGGGGCGAGCAGCACGCCGAGCAACGTCACGCCGCCGCCGCTGCCCTGACGCAGCAGGTGCGTGCGCGCCGATCCGGCCGGCACGCTAGGGTCGCCCGATCGACCCGCTGCTGCCACCGCTCGACCACGAGGAGCTGTACGTCCGCCGGGGTCCGCGCTCCGGTCTGACGACGATCGTCGCCGTCCATTCGACCGTCCGCGGCCCCGCGCTCGGCGGCTGTCGCGTGTGGAGCTACGACCATCCCGCGTACGCGGTCCGCGACGCGCTGCGGCTGGCGCGCGCGATGACGTACAAGGCCGCCTGCGCCGACCAGCCGCTCGGCGGCGGCAAGGGCGTGATCGCGCTGCCGCCCGGCGTCAGGCTGACCGGCCGCCTGCGCCGCGACGCGCTGCTCGACTTCGGCGAGACGGTCGAGCGGGTCGGCGGCCGCTACGTGACCGCCGAGGACGTCGGCATCGCCAGCCGCGACATGGCCGTGATCGCCGAGGCGACCAGACACGTCACCGGCCTCGCGACCAGCCGCGGCGGCTCCGGCGACCCCAGCCCCTTCACCGCGCTCGGCGTCGAGGCGGCGCTCAGGACGACCGCCGCGCAGGCGTTCGGCGACAGCTCGCTGAAGGGCCGCAGCGTCGCCGTGATCGGGCTCGGCCACGTCGGCTCGCGCGTCGCGGCGCGCTGCGCCAGAGCCGGCGCCAGCCTCGTGGTCGCCGACGTCGACCCGGCCAAGCGCGCGCTCGCCGACAGGCTCGGCGCGCGCTGGACGACGCCGGCGAGAGCGCTGACCGCGAAGGTCGACCTGCTCTCCCCCTGCGCGCTCGGCGGCCTGCTCGACGAGGCGGTCGTGCCAAGGCTGCGCTGCCGCGCGATCGCCGGCGCCGCCAACAACCAGCTCGCGACCGACGCCGTCGCCGGTCAGCTCGCCGCGCGCGGGATCGTCTGGGCGCCGGACTTCGTCGTCAGCGCCGGCGGGATCGTCAACATCGCCGTCGAGCTGGAGCCGAGCGGCTACGACGCCGCCGTCGCGCGCAGGCGCGTGCGCGCGATCGGCGACACGCTCGCCGAGATCTTCGCCGCCGCGGACGCCTCCGGCACGACGCCGCTCGCGGCCGCGCTCGCGCGCGGCGAGCAGCGGCTCGCAGCCACGGCGCCCACGCGCTGACGCCGCCGCGCCCAGCGCGAGCCCGCGCACGCTGACGCCCCTCCCCATCCCGCCCGCACGATCGGATACGGTCGTCTCCGGGGAAGGGGAGAGCCGTGGAGGAGCCGCAACGCGCCGAGGGCAGCGCCGCAGCGGGCCGCAGTGGGGCCGGCAGCGACGCCGTGCGCTGGGACGCGCTCGGCCCGGCGGTCGCGGCGAAGCTGGAGCCGGCCGTCGAGACGCTCGTCGACGACGTCTTCGCGTCGATCGCACGCCGCGACGTGCCGCGCGAATGGATCGTCGGCAGCCCCAACGCCCGCCACGGTGTCGAGCACGGCGTGCGCGGCCTGCTGGCGCTGATCGAGCGCGGCCCGCACGGCCAGCTGCCCGGCCGCGGGCTCTACTTCGGCTTCGGCCGCGTCCAGCTGCGCGCCGGCCGCTCGCTCGGCGCGCTGCTGAGCGCCTACCACCACGCCGCGCGCGCGACCTGGGACGCGATCGCGCAGGAGGGCGACGGCGCCGCGCTGCCGCAGGAGACGCTGCACGCGCTCGGCGACGCGATCCTCACCTGCCTCGCGGAGATCTCCGCCGCCTCGGCCGAAGGCTTCGCGTTCGAGCAGGCCGCGCTCAGCCCCGGCCGCGCCGACCACCGCCACCAGCTCGTCGCCGCGCTCGTGCGCCAGCCGCCGGCGCCGCCCGCGGAGCTGCATGCGCTCGCGCGCGCCGCCGGCTGGCCCGCTCCACCGCTCGTCGCCGCGATCGCCTTCGACGGCGAGCGCGCCGGGCGGCTCGCCGCCCGCCTGCCCGCGGGGGCGCTGGTCGCGCGCGTCGACGGCCTCGGCTACGCGATCGTGCCCGATCCCGACGCGCCCGGCTGCGTCGCCGGCCTGCGCGCGCGGCTGCACGACGTGCACGCCGCGCTCGGTCCCGCCGTCGAGCTGGAGCGCGCCGCCGAGTCGGCGCGTTGGGCGCGGCTGGCGCTGGCGCTCGGACGCGACCGTCCGCCGGCGCTCGTCGTCGCCGCCGACCACCGCGTCGACCTGCTGCTGCTGGCCGAGCCGGCGCTCGCCGCCGCGCTCGCCGACGCCGCGCTGGCGCCGCTGGCCGCGCTGCCGGCGGCGACGCGCGAGCGGCTGCTGGAGACGCTCGACGTCTGGCTGCGCCATCGCGGCGCGGCGAGCGCGGCGGCGCAGGAGCTGCACGTGCACGCGCAGACCGTCCGGTACCGCGTCGCGCGCCTGCGCGCGCTGCTGGGCGCGCG
>DATIOB010000244.1:0-6495 GCA_035473605.1 Conexibacter sp. | reverse complement strand
GGTCACCGTCTTCGCGGGCGACGAGCAGCTCGGCCTCGGGCCCGACGAGGAGGCGATCGCGGCGTGGCAGGCGATCGGCGTGCCGCGCGAGCGGATCGTGGAGTGCCCGCGCTCGGAGAACTTCTGGCAGGCCGGCCCGACGGGGCTGTGCGGCCCCTGCTCGGAGCTGTACCTCGACCGCGGGCTGGAGTTCGGCAAGGCCGACGATCTCCCCGGCGGCGAGAACGAGCGCTTCCTCGAGTTCTGGAACCTCGTCTTCATGCAGTTCGACCAGAACCCGGTCAACACGCTCACGCCGCTGCCGGCGAAGAACATCGACACCGGCCTCGGCCTCAACCGCTTCGCGGCGATCCTGCAGGGCAAGGAGTCGGTCTTCGAGACCGACCAGTTCTGGCCGCTGATCGAGCTCGGCCAGGAGCTGTCGGGCCGCAGCTACGGTCAGGACGAGGAGACGACGCGCGCGCTGCGGATCCTCGCCGACCACTCGCGCGCGATGACCTTCCTCGTCGCCGACGGCGTCGTGCCCTCCAACGAGGATCGCGGCTACATCCTCCGCCGCGTGATGCGCCGCGCGATCCAGCACGGCCGCCGGATCGGGATCGCGCCCGGCTTCCTGCCCAAGTTCGCCGCGCGCGTCGAGCAGGTGATGGGCGCCGCCTACCCCGAGATCGTCGAGCACAGAGCGTCGATCCAGAAGTGGCTCGTGGCCGAGGAGGAGGGCTTCGGCCGCACGCTCGAGCAGGGCACGAAGCTGCTCGACGAGCTGATCGCTCAGGCGAAGGCGCAGAACGAGGAGGGCCTCGGCGCCGACGACGTCTTCCGCCTGCACGACACCTTCGGCTTCCCGATCGACATCACGCGCGAGATCGCGGCCGAGCACGACCTCGGCGTCGACGAGTCCGGCTTCGAGGCGCTGATGGACCAGCAGCGCGCGAACTCGCGCGCCGGCGCCGGCCGCTCCGGCGGCGGCCAGGACCACCTCCGCAACCGCGCGCAGGAGCTGGCCGGCACGGCCGCCTTCACGAGCGAGTTCACCGGCTACGTGACGACCGAGCAGGAGACCACGGTCGGCGCGCTGGAGGCGGAGACCGACGGTCGCGTGCTCGTCAAGCTCGTCGAGTCGCCGTTCTACGCGGCCGGCGGCGGCCAGGTCTCCGACCACGGCTGGCTGACCTGCGAGGACGGCGACTGCAGAGCGCGCGTCGTCGACGTGCTGCGCGTCGCCGGCGGCGCCGACCAGGTCGTCGTCGTCGAGAACGAGCGCGGCACGCTCAAGCCCGGCGAGCACGTCCGCGCGGTCGTCGACCGCGGCGCGCGCCACGCGACCGAGGCCAACCACACCGCCACGCACCTGCTGCACGCCGCGCTGCGCAGACGGCTCGGCGACCACGTCCACCAGGCCGGCTCGGCGGTCCAGCCGGACAAGCTGCGCTTCGACTTCACGCACGGCCAGGCGCTGTCGCCGGAGGAGCTGCGCGACGTCGAGGACGAGGTCAACGCGAAGGTGCTGGCGAACCTGCCGGTGCGCGCGCTGACGACGACGCTCGACGAGGCGAAGGGGCTCGGCGCGATGGCGCTGTTCGGCGAGAAGTACGGCGACGTCGTGCGGATGGTCGAGGTCGGCGACGGCAGCTTCTCGCGCGAGCTGTGCGGCGGCACGCACGTCCGCTCTACCGCCGAGATCGGCCTCTTCCGCGTGATCGCGGAGACCTCCAGCGCCGCCAACGTGCGCCGCATCGAGGCGATCACCGGCCCCGCCGCCGTGACGCTCCTGCGCGAGCACGACACGGCGCTGCGCGAGGCCGCGACGGCGCTGCGCGCGACCCCGGAGCAGGTCCCGGTCGAGGTCGGCAAGCTGCGCGGCCGCATCAAGGAGCTGGAGAAGGCCGCCAAGCAGGGCGGCGGCGCCGGCGGCGCGCTCGACCTCGAGGCGCTCGTCGCGAGCGCGACCGAGCACGACGGCGGCGCCCGCGTGCTGACGGCCGTGATCGAGACCGCCGACCCGAAGGCGCTGCCCGACGTGGCGGACCGCGTCAAGGGCAAGCTCGGCGACGCCGCGATCGTGCTCGGCGCGGTCGCCGACGGCAGAGTCCACTTCGTCGCGACGGTCGCCCCGGCGCTCGTCGAGCGCGGCGTCAGAGCCGGCGCGATCGTGAAGGTCGCGGCCGAGCTGACCGGTGGCGGCGGCGGCGGACGCGACACGATGGCGCGCGCGGGCGGCCGCGATCCCGAGAAGCTGCCCGCGGCGATCGACGCCGCGCGCGCCGCGATCGAGAGCGCGCTCGCGGGGTGATGACGGCGTCGGCGGTGACCCTGGCCGCGGCATCGTCCGCGAGCCGCGTAATCTGATGCGGGTGCTCGCGCTCGACTACGGCAGCGCCCGCTGCGGCTGCGCGCTCAGCGACCCGACCGGCACGCTTGCGACCCCGATCGCGCACGTCGAACGGCCCGGCACCCGCAAGGGGATGGCGCGTGTCGCCGCGCTCGTGCGCGAGCGCGAGGTCGAGCGCGTCGTCGTCGGCCTGCCGCTCGGCCTCTCCGGCGACGACACCGCGCAGACGACCGAGGCACGCGAGTTCGCCGCCAGACTGGGCGGCCTGCTCGGCGAGGCGATCCCGATCGACCTCTACGACGAACGCTTCACGACCGTGATCGCGGCAAGCGTCGGCGGACGCGAGAGCGAGGACTCGCGCGCCGCTGCGGTGCTGCTGGAAGGCTGGCTGGCGCGCAACCGCGCGCTCTTCGAGGAGGACGAGCGATGAGCCCGCGCGGCGGCGGCGACCGAACCCCTGAGCAGCGCGAGGCGGCACGCCGCGAGCGCGAACGGCGCCGCCTGGAGCGCGCCGGCGAGCCGATCCCCGACCACCTGCTGGAGCCGCACGAGCGCGCCGCGGCCGCACCGGAGCCCGAGCCGCCCGCGCCGCCGCCTGCCGCCGAGCCCGCCGCGCCCGAGCCGGCGTTCTTCGACGAGCCGGACGTTCCCCGCGCCGACGCGCCGCCCCGCGCGGACGAGCCGCCGCCGTTCTTCGACGAGCCGGCGGTTCCCGTCCCGCCGCCGCCCGCACGCGACCCTGAGCCCGCGCCGCGTGAGCCGTTCTTCGACGAGCCGGCGCCGCCGCCGCGCCCGCCCGAGCCGCCGCGCGCCGCCGATGCGGCCGTGCCGCCGCCCGCCGCCCACGAGCCGCTGCAGGAGACACAGCAGTGGGACGTGACGGAGGCGTGGAACGACGAGCCCGCTCCGCCGCCGCGCGAACGCGCGCCCGAGCCGCCCGTGCCGGGCCTCGAGCCGCCCGCGCCCGACCCCGATGCGACCCAGGTCCACGACACGCTCGGCGAGGTCCCCTCGTTCCCGTCGGCGACCGACGACGTGCCCGCCGTCCCGCCGCCCGGCGACGGCGTAGAGGAGCCGCTCGGCACCAGACGCGTCAGCCGCGCCCATCTGCCGAACATCCACCGCCCGCAGCGCGGCGGCAAGAGACAGCGCGGCGGCGACGTGCCGAAGGGCCGCGGCGTGCGCGTCAAGCGACCGGGCGAGGTGATGGCCGGCTCGCGCAAGCGCCGCTCCGCCGGTCCGCGGATCGTCGCCGGCATCGTCGTGCTGCTCGTGCTCGCGCTGCTGTGGTTCGTCAACGGGATCTTCCAGCCGTTCGGCGGCGGCGACGGCTCCGGCAGAGTCGTCGTGAGAATCCCCAGAGGCGCCAGCGCCGGCGAGATCGCCGACCTGCTGGAGGAGAGAGGCGTGATCTCGTCGAGCTTCTTCTTCGGTCTGCGCGCGCAGGTCTCGGGCGAGCGCTCGAACCTCAAGTCGGGGACGTACACGCTCAGAAGAGAGATGGGCTACGGCGCCGCGCTCGACGAGCTGACGAAGGTCGAGGAGGTCGAGGCGGTCCCGGTCGTGACGGTCTCGATACCGGAGGGCCGCAGCCGTCGTGAGACGGTCGCGATCGCCAGAAGAGCGGGCCTGAGAGGCAACTACCTCAACGCCTCGCGCAGATCGAGCGCGCTGAACCCCGTCAGATACGGCGCGCCGAGAGACGCGACGCTGGAGGGCTTCCTGTTCCCGGCGACCTACGAGGTCAACCGCGGCGCGAGAGTCCAGAGACTGGTCGCCGACCAGCTCACGGCGTTCAGACAGAACTTCGCGACGATCGACATGGGCTATGCGAAGAGCAAGAGACTGACCGCCTTCGACGTGCTGACGATCGCCTCGATGGTCGAGCGCGAGGTGAGCGTCCCGAGCGAGCGCCCGCTCGTCGCCGCGGTGATCTACAACCGCCTGCGCGACGGCATCCCGCTCGGCATCGACGCGACGCTGCGCTACGAGCAGAACGACTGGGTCAACCCGCTCAAGCAGTCGGTGCTCGACGCCGACACGCCGTACAACACGCGCACGAAGCAGGGCCTGCCGCCGGGCCCGATCGGCAGCCCGGGGATCGCCTCGATCAGAGCGGCGGCGCGGCCGGCCAACAGCAGAGCGCTCTACTACGTCGTCAGACCCGGCACGTGCGGCGAGCACGCCTTCTCCGACAGCTTCGAGCAGTTCCAGCAGGACGTCGCCGCCTACAACCAGGCGCGCGAGGCGGCCGGCGGCAGATCGCCGACGAGATGCTGAGGGCATGAGCCGCTGCGGCGTGCTCGGCTGGCCGGTGCGTCACAGCCGCTCGCCGGCGATGCACGAGGCGGCGTACGCGGCGCTCGGGCTGGAGCAGTGGAGCTACCAGCTGCTGCCGGTCCCGCCGGCGCTGTTCGCGGAGACGGTGCGGGCGCTGCCCGGCGCCGGCTTCGGCGGAGCGAACGTGACGATCCCGCACAAGCACGCGGCGCTGGCGCTCGCCGACGAGGCGACTGCGAGCGCCCGCGCGATCGGCGCGGCGAACACGCTGACCTTCGCTGACGGCGGTCGGATCCACGCCGACAACACCGACGCGCCCGCGATCGTCGACGCGCTGCCGTTCGACGCCGCCGGCGCGCGCGTGCTGCTGCTCGGCGCCGGCGGGACGGCGCGCGCGGCGCTGTGGGCGCTGCTCGACGCAGGCGCGTCCGAGGTCGCGGTCTGGAACCGCACGCGCGCCCGCGCCGAACAGCTGACCGCCGAGCTGGGCGGACGGGTCGTCGACGGCGCGGTTGCGGCCGACCTGCTCGTCAACACGACCGCGGCGGGACTGGAGGCGGGGGAGGACCAATTCGACCACCTCCCGCTCGCGCGCGACGCCGTCGCCGGCTACCGCTGCGTCGTCGATCTCGTCTACGGCGCCCGCGCCACCGACCTCGTCGCCGCGGCGCGGGCCGCCGACGTGGCGACGGTCGACGGTCTCGAGATTCTCGTGCGCCAGGGCGCCCGCAGCTTCGAACGCTGGACCGGTCACGCCCCGCCGCTCGACGTGATGCGCGCCGCCGCGCGCGGTTGAAGCCCAGACGGAGCCCGCGCGCCGCGGATGCGGGCGCTCAGCCGGCCGCGCGGCGGTCGCTGCCGCCGCGCGCCTCCGCCGCCTCGCCGCCGTCACGCGGCAGCGCCCGCTCTGCCTCGTCGAGCGCACGCTCGGTGACCGCGATCTCGGCGACGATCCGCTCGCGCTCGGAGCGGTCGCTCGACTGCTCGGCGAGACGGGCGTGGAGACGGTCCAGGCGGGCGCGCAGGTTGGCCGGCGCCTCCAGATCCAGCTCGTAGACGCCGGAGTCGGGCGTGCGGCGGACGACCGGCGAGCGCGAGATCTGCGTCAGGAAGACGGCCAGCGGGTCCTTGCCGGCGACGTGATGGCCGGCGGCCTCGAGCGCGCGGAACCACTCCTTGTAGTGGATCGGCGTCTCGGCGCCGGTCGGCCGCGCGAGCAGCACCGCGATCGCCGCGGAGCGGATCGCAGCGCCTTTGAGCCCGTCGGCGTTGCCGGCGCCGCTGCCACGCGCGGGCAGCGGGTGGACGTTGGCGGCCTCCGGCACGAGCCGGTCGATCAGCTCCAGCCGCTCCTCGACGTCGGAGAGCTGCTGCTCGACGGCCGCCAGCGCCTGGGCCGCGGCGTCGCGTCTCCTCGTCAGCTTGTCGCGTTCGCGCAGCAGCGCCATCCGCTCGGCACCGGCGGCGCGGGCCAGGCGGGAGGAGCTGCTGCGGGAGGACGACGACGGCACGGTCTCATTCCTACCGGCTCGCCCGCCGCGCCCGTCGCGAGACCCTGTTCACAACTCCTACAACGGCCGTTCCTACGCGCCGATCCGTGTGCATGGCCTCAGTGCGGGCTGTGCACAACCTGTCGACAACCGCCGCGCATTTCCCAAATAGCGGGGAAAACGCCCCGACAGGCACTGTTGACAACTCCTACGCGCAGACACGGCGGGCCGTTCCGTCCGATCCGCAAGGGATCCTGCAATAGCTACGTTGCCGCCTGAAGGAGTGCTACACGTGCCGCCGTATGAGAATCAGCCCAGCGACCCGACCTCGCGCAGCGACGATTCGTCGCTTGACCCGCGCCAGCTGCTCAAGGACATCGACGCGCTCGTCGC
>DATIOB010000243.1:0-7373 GCA_035473605.1 Conexibacter sp. | reverse complement strand
GGGGCTGATTACGACCGACTTCGGCTCCGCTGCCGTGGCCAGCATGACCGACACCAGCTCCGACGCCGCAAACGGCGGAGCGGACCCCTACGCGCAGTTCAACGCGACCGTCGGCGCTGTGACGAAGGGCGCCTACGAAGGTCCGCTGCGCCACTTCGGCGGCGGACCGGACCGCGTCGCGAAAGCGATCGCGAAGGCGATCTCGCGCAGACGCGCGCCGACCCGCGTCGTCGTCACCCCCTCCGCGCGCACGACGATCCCGCTGCGCAGAGTGCTGCCGGACCGCGCCTGGGACGCGATGATGCGGCAGCAGTTCCCGCAGCCGAAGTAGGCCTGTCTGTGCCCCGGCCGCGCGTCGCCGCGCGGCCGGCGGCGTCGCTCAGACCAGCGCGTCGATCGCGGCGGTGAGGGCGGCCGTGTCGGCCGCGACGGCGTGGGCACCGGCGGCGGTCAGCTCGGCGGCGCCGAAGTGGCCGGTCTCGACGCCGATGCAGCGGACCTCGTCGGCGAGTGCGCAGGCGACGTCGCGCGGCGTGTCGCCGATCACGACGGTGCGCTCGCGCGCGTGGGGCGTGCCGCCGGCGCGCGCGGCACGAGCACGGGCGACCGCCGGCAGGTCGGTGCGATCCTCGCTGTCGGAGCCGAAGCCGCCCTGACCGCTCTCGAACCAGTGGCCGATGCCGGCGGCGCGCAGCTTCACGCGCGCCACCACCTCGAAGTTGCCGGTCACGAGCGACAGCCGCACGTCGTCGCGCGCCTCCAGCGACTCCAGCAGCTCGGGAATCCCCGGCAGCACGAACTCGCTCAGGTCGTCGGGGCAGGTGCGCGCGTAGATCTCGCCCGTCGCGACCCGCACGTCGTCGGCGCGCGCCTCGATCCGCTCGGCCGAGACGCCGTGCGCGAGCAGGATCGCGCGCGCGATCTCCGGATCGGTGCGGCCGGCCGGGTCGATCGCGCGCGTCAGCGAGCGGTCGACCGCGGAGAGGCCGTGCACCTCGCAGATCGCTCTGTGCACGGCCGCGGCGTGCGCGCCGGTCGCGCCGGCCATCAGCGTGCCGTCGATGTCGAACAGCAGCAGCAGGTCGTCCTGCCCGACCGCGCCGGCCATCAGCGCAGGAACGACGTGTCCGCGGTCAGCTTCTGCGTGAAGGCCGCGATCAGCTTCGCCGTGTTGTGGACGTCGTCGAGCTGGACCATCTCGACCGGCGAGTGCATGTAGCGCAGCGGGACCGAGACGACCGCGGTCGGGATGCCGCCGCGCGTCAGGTGCACGACGTCGCCGTCGGTGCCGGTCGCGCGGCCGGCGGCGGCGAGCGTGTACGGGATCCCCTCCGCCTCGGCCGTCTCGATCAGCAGCTCGGTGACGGTCGGGTGGACCATCGAGCCGCGCGTGATCGACGGACCGGAGCCGAACGGCTGTCTCGACAGCTCGCCGAGCGAGATGCCGGGCTGGTCGGTCGCGAAGGTGACGTCGACGACGACCGCGACGTCGGGCTTCAGCGAGAAGACGCTCGTGCGCGAGCCGACGAGGTTGGTCTCCTCCTGCACCGCCGCGACGGCCGCCACGTCGCCGGGCGCGCCGCCGGCCTCGGCGACCAGGCGCGCGACCTCGTAGGCGACGAAGGCGCCGATGCGGTTGTCCATCGCGCGCGAGACGACGCGGTCGTTGGGCAGCTCGATCGGCTCGCCGGCGATCACCGCGACGTCGCCGATCCGCGTCAGTCTGCGCGCCTCCTCGCCGTCCTTGGCGCCGATGTCGATGTGCAGGTCCTTCAGCTCCGGCACGTTCTTGCGATCGTCGGCCTTCATCAGGTGGATCGGCTTCTTGCCGATCACGCCGTCGATCGCGCCCGTCTTCGTCGTCAGCGTGACGCGCTGACCGACGAGGATGATCGGGTCCCAGCCGCCGACGCCCTCGAAGCGCAGGAAGCCGTCGTCGTCGATGTGCGTGACGATCACGCCGATCTCGTCGATGTGGCCGATGATCGCGGTCAGCGGGCCTCTCGCCGTCCCTCTCACGCGTGCGACCGACGAGCCGACCGTGTCGTGGCTGACGTCGGCGAACGCGGCAGCGGCCGCCCGCCAGGCGGTCGCGACCGGGGTCTCGTACCCGGACGGGCCGGGCGTGGTCAGCAGGGTGCGGAGGAAGTCGGGCGTCGGCATGGCGCTGAGGCTAGCGACTCGCGCCGACCCCCGGAAGCAACGGGCCGGCCGGCCCCGCGGGCGCTGCGGGCGGCCGGGCCGCCGCCGGCTCCGCCTGCTCCAGCGCCGTCCGCAGCTCGCCGAGCCGCCGCTCCAGCGCCAGCGGCGGCGCTCCCGACACCGCCTCCCCGACCGCCGCGCGAGCCGCCGTCGCGCCGCTCGCGGAGGCGCCGCCCTGGGTGAGGCGGATGCGGTGACCGCCGAGCGTTCCCGTGATCGCGCGCGGACCGATGACCAGCGTCCCGCGCGCGGCGGCGCGGCCGCCGATGTGGAAGACCAGCGGCGTCTCGTCGTCGGCGTCGAGCGGCAGCACGCCGCTGACCGTGACGCCCGGGACGAAGCTGTAGCGGTCGAAGCGCATCTCTCGCGCGCCGATCCGGATCGTGCCGCCGCGCAGACCGCCGACGCCGACGGCGCCGCCGCTCGCGTCCGCGGCGCCGCTCGTCGCGACCGACACGATCCGCTCGAAGGCGTCGATGACGGTCAGCTCGAACGCGGCGTAGGTGCGTCCGGCGTGCGCCGGCAGCCCGAATCTGACCGGCAGCTCGGCGAGCCGACGCGGCGCCTGTCTGGTGAGCGTCGGCAGCCGGGTGCGGCCGCAGTCGGCGACGCGACGGTCGTCGAAGAAGGCGGTGACGGCTCGCTCGGCGCAGCGCTGGCCCATGTTGGCGGCCGCACCGAGGACCGAATGGCCGACGCCGGGGACCGTCAGCAGCCGCGCTCGCGGAAGCTGCGCGGCGACGGCGCGCGCGTCGCTGCGGGGGGTGCGCAGGTCGCTGTCGCCGGAGAGCAGCAGCGCCGGCACGTCGGGCAGCGGCCCGCTCGGCTGCGCGATCGGCGACTCCGGCCAGGCGCGGCAGCTGTCGAGCCGCAGCCGCCGCAGCGTGCGGCGGTCGAACGGCGCCAGCTCCGCCTCGGGCAGCGCGCCGAGCGCCGCGGTGACCGCCGCCGGACGCAGCTCCAGCGGGGTGCCGGCGGGCCACGGGACGGCGCCGTCCTCGCAGGTCGTCGCGATGAACAGCGCGTCGCTGTCGCCGCTCGCCTCGCCGCCACCGCCGTTGAGGCTGGAGCCGGCGGCGAGCGCGATCAGAGGCGCGGTGTCGCCCTCCGCCGCCGAGCGCAGCGCGGCCGGCAGCGCCGCCCGCTGGAAGGGATCGAAGTCGCCGGCGAGCAGCAGCCCGAAGAGGTCGTCGCTGTCGAGCGCGACGTCGCGGCCGCGACCGCGGCCGTCGAACCAGCGCCCGCGCAGCGGCGCGCGCGCCGCTCTGCGCACGAGCGTCGCGAGATCGGCGGTCGCGTCGCGCGTGAAGGGGCAGCCGCGGCGGCCGCAGAGCGTGTCGAGGACGCGCGGGACCGCGCTGATCGTGGCGCGCTGGAACGGGTCGTTGCCGCTCTGCGGGACGACCGAGTCGAGCACCAGCCGGCTGACCCGCTGCGGGTAGCGGGCGGCGTAGTCGAGCGCGACCTTGGTGCCGTAGGAGACGGCGTAGAGCGCGACTCTGTCGACGCCGAGGGCGCTGCGGACCGCCTCGAGGTCCTCGACCGAGGCCGCGGTCGTGTACGCGCTGCGGCGGGCGCCGAGCCGTCTCGCGCAGCCGGCGACGGCGGCGTCGAGCTGCGCGGCGCGGCGGATGCGCGCCAGCTCCGGGCAGCGCAGGCGGCCGGAGCCGCCGGTGCCGCGCTGGTCGAAGGTGACGATCCGGCGCGTCGCCGCCGCCGGCCCGAGGCTCGCGGCGATCGGCTCCAGCAGCCTCGCGGCCGCCTGGCCGGGGCCGCCGGCGAGCGCGATCACGGTGCCGCTCGCGCGCGTGCGGCGCGGTCCGTCGAGCATCCGCACGCGCAGCGCGATCCGGTCCGCTATCGCGCCGCTGCGGTCGAGCGGCACGACGACGCGCCCGCAGCGCGCCACGCCCCTCGGCGTGCAGCGTCTCGCCGACAGCTGCGCGGCGCCCGCGAGCGGGCCGGCCGCGGCGGCCGGAGCGGCGGAGACCAACGCGACGGCGGCGGTCCCGAGGAGGGCGGCGACGCCGCGTGACCGGAGACTCATGATCGAGCGAGTGTGACTGGTCACGCGACGCAGCGCGCTATCGGCGTGTGACGCGGGCGCACCGCGTCACACGCCGGGTGGTCAGGCCGCGGCGAGCAGCTCGCGCAGCACGTACTGCAGGATCCCGCCGTTGCGGTAGTACCGCTGCTCCTTCGGCGTGTCGATCCGGGCGACGACCTGGAACTCCTTGTCGTCGGCCTTCACCGTCAGCTCGCGCGGAACGGTGTCGCCGGAGATGCCGGCGATCGTGAACGTCTCGAAGCCGGTCAGGCCGAGCGAGGCGGCCGAGTCGCCGTCCTTGAACTGCAGCGGCAGCACGCCCATGCCGACCAGGTTGAAGCGGTGGATCCGCTCGAAGCTCTCGGCGATCACGGCGCGCACGCCGAGCAGGTTGGTGCCCTTCGCGGCCCAGTCGCGCGAGGAGCCCGAGCCGTACTCCTTGCCGCCGATCACGACGAGCGGGATGCCCTGCTCCTGGTACTTCATCGACGCGTCGTAGATCGCCATCTGCTCGGGCTCGCCGTCGCCGGCGAGGTAGTAGGTGTTGCCACCCTCGGGCAGGTCGCCGCCGAGCTGGTTCTTGAGGCGGATGTTCGCGAACGTGCCGCGCATCATCACCTCGTGGTTGCCGCGCCGCGCGCCGTAGGAGTTGAAGTCCTTGCGCTCGACGCCGTGCTCCTGCAGGTAGCGACCGGCCGGGGAGTCCGGCTTGATCGCGCCGGCCGGCGAGATGTGGTCGGTCGTGACCGAGTCGCCGAGCAGCGCCATCACGCGCGCGCCGACGATGTCGGTGACCGGCTTCGGCTCGCGCGGCAGGTCGACGAAGTACGGCGGGTTCTGCACGTAGGTCGAGGTGTCGTCCCACGCGAACGAGTCGCCCTCGGCGACCTCCAGCCCGCGCCAGCGCTCGTCGCCGGCGTAGACGCCGTCGTAGCTCTTGCGGAACATGTCCGACTGGACCGCCTGCTCGATCGTCTGCGCGACCTCGGCGGCCGACGGCCAGATCTCTCTGAGGTAGACGGGGTTGCCGTCGGAGTCCTCGCCGAGCGAGTCGTTCAAGACGTCGACGTGCATCGAGCCGGCGAGCGCATAGGCGACGACCAGCGGCGGCGACGCGAGGTAGTTCATCTTCACGTCGGGGCTGATGCGGCCCTCGAAGTTGCGGTTGCCCGACAGCACCGACGTCGCCGTCAGGTCGTTGTCGTTGATCGCCTTCGAGATCGCGTCCGGCAGCGGGCCGGAGTTGCCGATGCAGGTCGTGCAGCCGTAGCCGACGAGGTGGAAGCCGAGCGCCTCGAGGTCGCCGGTCAGCCCGGCGCGCTCGTAGTACTCGGTGACGACCTTCGAGCCCGGCGCCAGCGACGTCTTGACCCACGGCTTCGATCTGAGGCCGCGTCTGACGGCGTTGCGCGCGAGCAGCCCGGCCGCCAGCATCACCGACGGGTTCGACGTGTTCGTGCAGCTGGTGATCGCCGCGATCACGACGTGACCGTGGTCGAGCTCGGTCTCGGTGCCGTCGGCGAGCGTGACGGGGACGGCGCTGCCGTTCGTCTTCACCGCGGTCGCGGCGACGTGCTCGGTGTGCTGGTGGTCGTGGCCGTGGCGCGGGGCGTCGCCGTTCTTCGGCTCCTGCGAGGCGGTCGGATCGCTGGCGGGGAAGGTGTCCTCCAGCGCGTCGTCCTCGCCGTCCTGCTCGGGCAGGTAGCCCTTCAGCGCCTCGCGGAAGGCGGTCGCCGCGTCGGCGAGCGCGATCCGGTCCTGCGGCCGCTTCGGGCCGGCGATCGACGGCACGACCGTCGAGAGGTCCAGCTCGAGCGTCTCGGTGAAGGTCGGCTCCTCCGAGTCGGCGTCGTGCCACAGCCCCTGCTCGCGCGCGTACGCCTCGACGAGCGCGCACTGCTCGGCCGAGCGGCCGGTGAAGGACATGTAGCGGATCGTCTCGGCGTCGATCGGGAAGATCGCGCAGGTCGAGCCGAACTCCGGCGACATGTTACCGATCGTCGCGTGGTCGGCGAGCGGCAGCGCCGAGACGCCGGCGCCGTAGAACTCGACGAAGCGGCCGACGACGCCGCGCTGGCGCAGCTTCTCGGTGACCGTCAGGACGAGGTCGGTGGCGGTCGTGCCCTCGGGCAGCTCGCCGGTCAGCTTGAAGCCGATCACCTGCGGGATCAGCATCGACATCGGCTGGCCGAGCATCGCCGCCTCGGCCTCGATGCCGCCGACGCCCCAGCCGAGCACGCCGAGGCCGTTGACCATCGTCGTGTGCGAGTCGGTGCCGACGAGCGTGTCCGGGTATGCCTGAGGAAGGCCGGGGGCGGTGGGGTGGGAACTGGGTCTGTCGTTGACGAAGATCGTGCGCGCCAGGAACTCGAGGTTGACCTGGTGGACGATGCCGGTGTCGGGCGGGACGACCTCGAAGCCGTCGAACGCCGTCTGGCCCCAGCGCAGGAACTCGTAGCGCTCCTGGTTGCGCTCGAACTCGAGCGCGGCGTTGTTCTCGAACGCGTATCTGGTGCCGAACTCGTCGACCTGGACCGAGTGGTCGATCACCAGCTCAGCGGGGACGAGCGGGTTGATCTTCGCCGGATCGCCGCCCATCGCGCTCATCGCGTCGCGCATCGCGGCGAGGTCGACGACGGCCGGGACGCCGGTGAAGTCCTGCATCACCACGCGCGCCGGGGTGAACGCGATCTCCTTGCTCGGCTCGGCTCTCGCGTCCCAGGTCGCGAGCGCCTCGATGTCCTGCGCCCGGATCGTCTCACCGTCCTCGTTGCGGAGGAGGTTCTCGAGCAGGATCTTGAGCGAGAAGGGCAGGCGCGCGACGTCGTATCTGGCCTGCAGCGCGTCGAGGCGGTAGATCTCGTAGTCGCGACCCCCGACCGACAGCGAGGCTCTCGCCCCGAAGCTGTTGGTGGACATGGGTTTCTCCTGTGTCAAAGAAGCGTCTTAGTCATGAAAAGCACAACTAGTTTGTCACGGGAGCGTCCGGATCGACGGGCGCGTCACCCCAGGGAAATGGCGACGCCGGAACGGCGAGCCGTCAGGCGAGCGTTTCCAATTGACGCAAGCGCGCAGCGCGCAGCGTCAACGCGCTTTGCCGCGCTTGCGGCGCTTGCGCTCCTGG
>DATIOB010000242.1:0-1546 GCA_035473605.1 Conexibacter sp. | reverse complement strand
CGGCTCGACCGCGAGGGCCCGCTGACCACCGCCGCGCTCGCGGCGGCGGAGAAGATGCGGCCGCAGTCGATGGGGCAGACGATCGCCGAGCTCGAGGTGCAGGGCCTCGTCAGCCGCCGGCCCGACGCGCACGACGGCCGGCGCAAGCTCCTCGAGCTGACCGCCGCGGGGCGCGAGGTGCTGGCCGACGACCGCCGGCGGCGCGTCGGCTGGCTGGCCGAGGCGATCGACGCCGAGCTCAGCAGCGAGGAGCGCGACGCGCTGCGCCGCGCCGTCCCGCTGCTGGAGCGCCTGGCCGAGCTCTAGCTAACCGTCTTCGCCGCCGCCGACCTGGACCGGCGTCGGCGGGGTGCGCTGCGGCTTCGGCTTCGACGGTGCGCAGCGGCGGTAGACGCGCGTGGCGCTGACCTCCTGACCGCCCAGCGTCGTGCCGGAGACGCGCACGGTGGTGCGGCTCCCGGTCAGCGCGATGGTCGCGCTGGCCGCGCGCGGGATGCCGGTCAGGCGCGCGACCTCGCGCCCGTGGGCCGTCACCCGCAGCACGCCGAACACAGCGCCCGGCGGCGGCAGGAAGCGAACGGTCGCCCGCGTGATGTGCCCGCAGCTCGAGTCGCGCGGGAGGCGCAGGACCTGCGCGGAGGTCACGTTCGGCTCCGGTAGCTGGTAGGCGTCCTGGTTGCTCTGACCCTGCGCGAGGGCGGCTCCGCCCACCGCGAGGCCGAGCCCGAGGGTGATGAGGAGGGCACGACGGCGCATCGCCCGACGCTACCTGACATCCGGTCATTTGTGCGAAGAACTAGGGTGCGGCGCGTGAGCGAACTCCTGGACGAGCTGGTCGAGTGGCTGCGCATCCCGTCGATCTCGACCGGCGGCGGCGATCCCGCGGACCTGCGCCGCGCCGCCGAGTGGGCGGCCGACCGCGTCGAGCGCGCCGGCGGCAGCGCCGAGCTCGTGCAGATCGGCGACGGCTACCCGCTCGCGATCGGCGACCTGCGCGCGACGACCGCTGACGCGCCGACGATCCTGATCTACGGCCACTACGACGTCCAGAGCGTCGGTGACCTGAGCGCCTGGACCTCGCCGCCGTTCGAGCCCGAGGTCCGCGACGGCCGCCTGTACGCGCGCGGCGCGTCCGACGACAAGGGCAACTTCTGGCCGCTCCTGCACGCCGCCTGCGCGCTGGCGAGCGAGGGCGAGCTGCCGGTCAACGTGCGCGTCGTCGTCGAGGGCGAGGAGGAGGCGGGCTCGGAGAGCATCACCGAGTGGATCCGCGCGGACGAGCGCGGCGCCGACGCCGCGATCGTGTTCGACTCCGGCATGGTCGACACGCAGACGCCGGCGATCACCGTCGGGCTGCGCGGGATGGCGATGGCGCAGATCGAGGTGCGCACCGGCGTCCGCGACCTGCACTCCGGCATGTACGGCGGCAGCGTGCTCAACGCGCTGCACGTCCTGCACCGCATGCTCGGCCAGGTCGTGCCCGGGCCCGACGGGACGCTCCGCGACGAGCTGCGCGCCGGCATCGCCCCGCCGGCCGAGGCCGAGC
>DATIOB010000241.1:0-9072 GCA_035473605.1 Conexibacter sp. | reverse complement strand
CACCGCGACTCGGTCGCGAGCTCTCTGAGCGCGACGTCGAGCGCCTCGTCGCGCGGCGTCTCGGGATCGTCTCTGGCGCGTACGTCGGGCTTGATCCCGTCGCCCTCTCTGACCCCTCTGCCGCCGATGTTGCGACCGCTCGGCAGGAAGTACTGGCCGACCGTTATGTCGAGCGCGCCGCCGTTGGGCAGCTCGCGGATCTCCTGGAAGACGCCCTTGCCGTACGTGTTGGTGCCGACGACCTTCGCGCGTCTGCGGTCCTGCAGCGCTCCGGTGACGATCTCCGACGAGGAGGCGGTGTTGCGGTCGACCAGCACGACGACCGGCACCGACGCTCTGATCGCGCCGCCGGTCGCGGTGTAGACATGGCGGTCGCGCGCGCGACCGTCGGTCGAGTCGACCGTGCCGTCGGGGATGAAGATCGAGGCGGTGTCGACCGCCTCGGTCAGCAGCCCGCCGCCGTTGGCGCGCAGGTCGAGCACGATCCCTCTCGCGCCTCTGTCGATCAGCTCCTCGACGGCGGAGCGGACCTGCGCGCTCGAGTTCGACGTGAAGCTGGAGAACACGACGACGCCGAATCTGCCCGTTCTCGTCGTCACCATTCTCGATTCGACGACCGGGGAGACGATCTCGGCCCGCTCGATCGTCTCCTCTCTGCGCGTCCCGTCGCGCTCGACGGTGATCGTCACCTCGGTGCCGGGCTCGCCCTTGATCAGGCTGATGCCGTAGCTGGAGGGGTGGCCGGCGAGCACCTCTCTGCCGACGGCGACGATCGTGTCGCCGACTCTCAGCCCGGCCTTCGCGGCCGGCGTGTCGTCGATCACCTGCTGCACGACGAGCCCTCTGTCGCCGTCTCTGATCGTCACGCCGATGCCGCTGAAGCGCGGGTTGGTGGCGTGCTGGAATCTTCTGTAGGTGGCCGGGTCGAAGTAGTGTGAGAACTGATCATCGAGGCTTTTGACGGCGCCCTCGATGCTGCTGTCGACGAGGTCGTCGCGTCTGATCGGCCGGTAGTAGGCGTCCTCGATCGTGTCGATCGCCTGCTGCACCATCTGCGCCTCGTCGTCGGCGACGAGCGCGCTGCGGATCGGCTTCGGCAGCAGATCGGCGTGGCCGCCGAGGAAGATGCCGAGGCCGAGGGTCACCACGACGAGCAGCGCCCCGGCGACGAAGGTTGGGATGCGCGACGATCGTCGGGGCACCTCATCAGCGTATCGCTCGGCATATGCTGGGGATTAATGTCCTCTCCCCGCCTGGACCCCGAGATCGCCGCCCACTACGAGCTCGGCTTGGAGCGTGCGCGGCTGGAGACGGTCAGCCGCGTCGAGGGCGTGCGCACGCGCCTGCTGCTGGAGCGGCTGCTGCCGCAGCCGCCGGCGACCGTGCTCGACGTCGGCGGCGCGGCCGGCGTGCACGCGCTGCCGCTGGCACGGGCCGGCCACGCGGTGCGGCTGCTCGACCCCGTCGCGCTGCACGTCGAGCAGGCGCGCGCGGCCTCGGCCGCGCAGGCGGACGCGCCGCTGGAGGAGGTCGTCGCGGGCGACGCGCGGGCGCTCCCGTGGGAGGACGCCTGCGCCGACGCCGTGCTGCTGCTCGGCCCGCTCTACCACCTCGACGACGACGGCCGTGCGGCCGCGCTGACGGAGGCGCGCCGCGTCCTGCGGCCCGGCGGCGTCGTGCTGGCGGCGGCGATCTCGCGCTTCGCCTCGACCTTCGACGGGATCCGCGCCCGCGCGCTGGTCGAGCCGGGCTTCGCGGCGATCGCGGCCGAGGACGTCCTCAGCGGCGACCACGTCAACCCCGACGGCCGCCCCGAGTGGTTCACGACCGCCCACTTCCACCACCCCGACGAGCTGTGGGAGGAGCTGGCGGTCGCCGGCTTCGCGGTCGAGGGCGTGCTGGCGGTCGAGGGGCCGGCGTCGTTCATGGCGCCGCGCGAGGAGGCCTGGTGGCTCGACGACGAGGACCGTCGCGCCGCGCTGCTCGACGCGATCGCGCGCGTCGAGCTGGAGCCGAGCGTCCTCGGCGCCAGCGCCCACCTGCTGGGCGTCGGGCGCCGCGAGGCGTAGTGAGCCGGCCGCGGTGCGCGGCCGGCCGGGGCGCCGCCTAGACCTTCAGGAAGCGGCGCAGCGAGAGGCCGGAGCCGATCGCCGAGATCGCTATGCCGGCGCCGAGCATGACGGCGATCAGGACGCCGAAGCCGAGCGTCTCGGGCGCGGCGATCAGCGCGAAGTCGCTCGCGAGCGGGTCGATGATCGCGATCTTGCCGACCGCCAGCAGCAGGATCGCCAGCAGCGTCCCGAGCGCGCCGACGATCACGCCCTCGATCACGAACGGCCAGCGGATGAACCAGTCGGTCGCGCCGACCAGCTTCATCACCTCGACCTCGCGGCGGCGGGCGTAGAGCGAGAGGCGGATCGTGTTCGCGATCAGGAAGATCGAGGCGGCGATCAGCAGCGCGCCGAGCGTGCCGGCCATCAGCTTCACGAATCTCGTCACCTGGAGGATCTTGCTCGTGTCCTCGCGGCGGTCGCGCACCTCGTCGATCGCCTGGTCGACCGGCGTGCGGCCGCCGCCGGCGGCGACGGGCGCGAGGTCGGCCTTGATCGAGAGCGCCTTGTCCGGGTCCTCCGGCGTGATGCGGAAGGTGTCCGGCAGCGGGTTGGTGCCGAGCAGCGCGAACGCCTCCGGGTCCTTCTTGCGCTGGGCGTCGTACGCCTGCTGCTTGGAGATGAACTCGACGCGCTTGACGTTGTCGGTGCCGGCGAGCATCTCTCTGACGCGCGAGACGTCTCTCTGCGTCGCGTCTCTCTGCAGGTAGACGTCGACGAGCACACGCTGGCGCACGTCGTTGGCGGCGCCGGTCGTCGCCTGCACGATCGGGATGAAGACGCCGATCACCAGCATCGTCAGCAGGATCGTCGCGAGCGCGGCGAAGCTCGGCGCGGCGTTGCGGCCGAGCGAGCGCATCGCCTCGCGCAGGAAGAAGCCGAGCTTCATGAGCGCGTCGCCTCCGTCGCCTCGGCCTCGGCCTCCGCCTCGCGCGCGGCGCGGCGGGCGATGCGGGCGTCGCGGGCGCTGTCGGCGTCGCCGGCGCGAGCGGCCTCGTCGGCGCGCGCGGCGATGCTGCGCTGCGTCATGCGGCCCGCCTCGACGGCCATCGTCTCCGGCGCGACCGGCGGATCGTTGCGCAGACGCGCGGCGAACTCGCGCGTCGTCTCGTCGCGGGCGTAGGCGCCGGTCGCCTCGTCGCGCACGATCCGCCCTCTGGAGAGCTCGATCACGCGACGGCGCATCTTGTCGACCATGCGGTGGTCGTGCGTGGCGACGAGCACCGTCGTGCCGGTCTTGTTGATGCGGTAGAGCAGCTGCATGATGCCGATCGACGTCTCGGGATCGAGATTGCCGGTCGGCTCGTCGGCCAGCAGCAGCGGCGGGTGGTTGACGAACGCGCGCGCGATCGCCACGCGCTGCTGCTCGCCGCCGGAGAGCTGGTCGGGGTAGTTGTGCAGCTTCGTCGAGAGGCCGGTGAGGCGCAGGATGTCCGGCACCTTGGCGCGGATGTCCTTGCGCGAGCCGCCCGTCACCTGCAGCGCGTAGGCGACGTTGTCGTACACGGTGCGGTTCGGCAGCAGCTTGAAGTCCTGGAAGACGACGCCGAGGTTGCGGCGGTAGTACGGCACGCGGCGGCGGGTGATCTCCGAGAGGTCGCGGCCGGCGACGGTGATCGCGCCGCCGCTGGGCTCCAGCTCCTTGATCAGCAGGCGCATGATCGTCGACTTGCCGGAGCCGGTCGAGCCGACGAGGAAGACGAACTCGCCGCGCTGCACCGAGAAGCTCGCCTGGTCGAGGCCGATCGCGCCGACGTCGTAGCGCTTCTCGACCGTGTCGAAGGCGATCACGGCGGAGCTGCGACGCGTCGGCGCAGGCGCTCTGACGGCGGCGTCCGCGTGCAGCGGCGGGTGCGCCGGCACGGTGCGACGGCGGGCGCTGGGTCTGCGGGCAGGGAGGGCCATGGGTCGTTCGAGGGTAGCGCGGCCTCCCCGCCGCACGCGAACCCGGGGCCCCTGCTGCAAGCGTATTTGCAGGGAGTTTGTTGCAGGAGTCGAGGGCTCGGCGCCGACGGGCGGCGTTCCGCGCGAGCGTCGCGCGGGAGCGCGCGAGAGGCCCCGCTATCGTCGGACCATGACCGCGATCACCTCCAGCACCGCGCCGAACGGCCTTCCGATCCACCGCGTCCAGCTCGACGGCACGCGTGCCGTGACGGCGCTCGTCGCCTTCGACGCCGGCGCGCGCACCGAGCGGCCGGAGGAGAACGGCATGGCGCACTTCCTCGAGCACCTCGTCTTCAAGGGCGGCGAGAAGTACGACAACTACAGACAGGTCAACGAGACGGCCGAGAACCTCGGCGCGCAGCTCAACGCCTACACCTCGCATGACCTCGTCGCATTCCACATCACCGCGCGCGCCGAGAAGGCCGCTGAGGCGATCGACCTCCTGACGGACTTCGTCGGCCGGCCGCGGCTCGACGCCGAGGAGCTCGACCGCGAGCGCGGCGTCGTGATCCAGGAGATCGCCCGCTCCAACGACCAGCCCTCGACCGTCGCCGAGCACCTGATCGACAGAGCGGCCTTCGGCGACCACCCGCTCGGCCGTCCCGTGCTCGGTCCCGTCGAGCACCTGCGCGACACCTTCACGCGCGAGGGGATCGTCGCCTTCCGCGAGCGCCAGTGGGCCGGATCGCGCGGCGGCGCCTTCCTCGTCGGCAACCTCGAGCACCTGCCGCGCAACGGTGCGCTCGACGAGCTGTTCGACCGCTTCCCGACGCTCGACGCGCCCGGCCCCTACGAGCCGGCGCCGGCCTTCGATCCGCGCACACTCGTGGAGGAGCGCGACTCCAACCAGTCGCACCTGCGGATGATCTACCGCCCCCAGGTCGACCCGACCGACCGCAGAGCGCGCGCGGCGCTGACGATCTACTCGACGCTGCTCGGCGGCTCGATGGGCTCGCGCCTGTTCGACGAGATCCGCGAGCAGCGCGGCCTCGCCTACTCCGTCTACGCGCTCGCGCACGCCTTCGCCGACGTGCCGATCCTGCAGCTCTCAGCCGGCCTCGACTCGACGAGAACGATCGAGGCGTACACGCGCATGCGCGAGATCGTCACCGAGCTGCGCGAGCAGGGGCCGACGGTCGAGGAGGTCGAGCGCGCCCGCGCCTACGCCGCCGGCGCCCGCGTGCTGGCGTTCGAGAACACCAACGCGGTCGCGCGCCACGCCGCGAACCAGTCGATCGTCTACGGCGAGAGAATCGATCCCGACGCCGCGATCGCCGCGCTCGACGCCGTCACCTACGACGAGGTCGCAGAGATCGCCCGCGGCATCGCCGACGAGCTGGCGATCGGCGTCGTCGGCCCGCACACGGTCGCCGACTTCGCCTGATCCGCAGCTTTTCGGAGCCATAGTCGTCTGAGGGGCATGTACCGAATCGTGCCCCTCGCGGCTGCGCTCGTCGCGCTCATCGGCAGCCTCGCCGCCCCCGTCGCGCAGGCGACCTTCCCCGGGAGAAACGTTCGGCGCCGACAGCAGGTTCTACGAATCCGCGCGACAGAGCGATCGTCCATGCTCCTGCCTTCTCCCCAGACGGGCGCCGCGTCGCATTCGCGGTGCGCAACAGCCCACGCCAGATCTGGATCAGCTCGACCGACGGCTCGCGGCAGACGCCGTTGACGACCGGCTCCGATCCCGACTGGTCGAGCAGCGGCTGGATCGCGTTCAGACGCGGAGGTCAGCTCTTCCGCGTCAGAGCCGACGGCACCGGCCTGCGTCAGCTGACGGGCCGCGGCGGCTCCTCGCCGTCGTGGGCGCCCGGCGGCCGCAAGCTCGCGTTTCTGCGCGACGGCGGCGTGTACGCCCTCGACGTCCCCACCGGCAGGCTCGAGAGCGCGGTGCCGGACCGCGCCTTCAACGGGCCGGCCTACCAGGTCCGCTGGTCACCGGACGGCGGCTCGTTCGCGATAGTCGGCGAATCGCTCACGCGCTGGGATCGCAGAGTCCGCAGATCGACCATGCTGCTCCATATGGTCGAAGGGGACTCGATCGAGCACAATCACCACCTGCACGGCATCGCCTGGCAGCCGTTGCGATGACCCGCGTTGCACTTGCGCCGCGCAAAGCGCGACAATCGTGCACGTGCCCCCGGAGGACCTCGGCCTGAACACGCCCGAGCTGCGCCGTTACGTGCAGCGCGTCAGCGACCGCTGGCCGGTCGAGCACGTGCTGATCGGCGGCGCGCGGGTCGACGACGCCAGAGGCGCGCTGCCACAGCGCGAGCGCGGTCCCGAGTGGGTCGTCGTGCTGATCTCGAGCTTCTTCGACGGGATCCCGTGGCTGGAGCGCGTCTACCAGGCCGGCTCGCTGTGGGACGCCGCCGAGATGGGCGGGAACGCCGACGTGCACGCGTACACGCCGCTCGAGTTCGAGCGCAAGCGACAGACGCTGAGGCCCGTCCGCGACGCCGCCGAGCGCGGCATCGACCTGTTCGCGGCCGGCCGCGCGCCGGGCCAGTAGCGCGCACCGCGCGCCGCGTCCGCGCCAGCAGCGCGCGCGGCGCACCGCGCGCCGGGTCGATTCGACCCGACGCGCGGCGACTGCTGCCTCAGCGCAACCGGAAGGTGACCGTCTTCGTCGCGCTCGCGTTGCCGGCGGCGTCGCGCACGACCAGCTGCGCGCGGTAGCTGCCAGCGGCGAGCCTGCTCTTGCCGGCTCTGCGCGGGACCGTCACCTTCGCCGCGCCCGCTCTGACCGCGCGTCTGACGGTGCGGACGGTCTTCCAGACCGTGCACGCCTTCGCGCTGCGCCGTCTGCCGGCGCGGCAGCGGCCTCTGGCGCGGTGGCCGACGGAGCCGCGCTGGACGGCGATCGTCAGCGTGCCGGCCTCCGAGGTCGTCGTGCTCAGCACGATGCCGGCTCTCATGACTCTGGAGCCGGCTCTGCCGAGACGCGGGCGCGTGACGTCTCTCGCCGGCGGCACCGGCGCCGGGGCGGGCGCGGGCGCGGGTCCGGGCGGCTGGCCGCCGCCGCCGATGACGGGCGCCGGCGTCACGACACCGCTCAGCGGCGTGTACAGCTCTGTCGCCGCCGGCAGCTTGTACGACTCGTTGACGTCGGCGAGCACGCGCATCCGCAGCCGCTTGCCGAGGTCGCCGGGACGCACGACGTAGCCGGGCGCGGTCTCGTTCGAGACGGGATTGCAGCCGTTGCCGTCGGCCTCGCACAGCTCCCAGCGGCGCTCCCATCTCGTCTTCTCGCTCTTCCACGCGCCGACGCCGCCGACGAGCGTCGAGCCGACGACCGCCGCGCCGGCCAGCGTCGGCGGCGCCACCGCCGTCGCCGGGTCGGGGATGATCGTGTTGGTGTAGCCGCTGACGGGCACGAAGCCAGCGCCGGCGCCGTTGAGGCCGCTGACCTGCACGCGCAGGCGCACCTCGGCGTCGGCCGTCGTGAGCTCGTAGGTCTGCTCGTCGGCTCCGGCGATCGGCATGCAGGCGTTACCGTCGGCGTCGCAGCGCAGCCACTTGAAGTACGTCGTGTCCGCTCTCGGGTTGAAGAGCCAGTCGTACGCCTCCAACGTGTCGCCGACTCTCGGCAGCGACGGATCGCCCGGTCTCACGACCCGGATCGACGCCGCTCTCCCGTTGAGACCAGCCGGCAGCGAGTTGGAGCCGGCGGCGACGGGTCCGACCCAGTCGCTGTAGGCGGTCGGCGTCAGCGGACCGGGCGCGGGGAAGTCGTTCTCCGCCGTCACCTTCAGCCGCAGGTACTTGCCCTGGTCCGATCTGGCCGCGTCGCTGTCGCTGCGCATCGTGTACGCAGCCCCGTCCTCACCCGGGATGTCTCTGCAGGTGTTGTCGGATCTGGCCGTACAGCGCTGCCACTGGCGCGTCAACGTGATCGTCGGCGTGCCCTCCCAGGTGCCTGGGCTGCCGAGCAGCGTCTTGCCGACCTCCGCCCCGAGCAGCGCCGTCGCAGTCGGTCTTCCACTGTTCGACGGCGGCTCGAAGGTCAGCCAGAAGCCGCCGTTGGACTGCGTGCCGACGAGCAGCGTCCCGGGCGTCGTCAGGAAGCTCGAGACGGCCCACATGATCGTCGCGCCGCCGAGCCCTCTCTGCGTCACTCTGCGCCATCTGACGGCGCCGGGCAGCAGCGGTCTGTTGCCGGTCGTGCCGGTCCAGAGGCCGTCGCCGGTGGCGGCGTAGAGGCGCGTCGTCTCGCCGACCGAGAACTGCTGGATCCCGCGCACGGTCAGGTTCCCGAGGCCGGCGTTGATCGGCGCCCACGTGAGGCCGAGGTCGAGTGAGCGGAAGATGCCGTCGCCGGCGGTCGCGGCGTAGGTGATGTTCGGGTTGGTGCCGTCGCCGATCACGCGCAGCGCCGCGCCGGGAATCCCGTCGCTGGCCAGCGACCAGCTCCCGCCGTAGTCGAACGAGCGGTAGACGCCGCTGGAGGTCGCGGCGAAGACGAGCGGGCCGATCCCGTCCAGGCTCCAGACGGTCTCCCCCGCCGGCATCCCGTTGCCCGGCGCCGGGGGCGCCCAGGTGGCGCCGCCGTCGGTGCTGCGAAAGACGCCGCGGAAGGCGGTGCCGGCGAGCAGCGGGCCGCCGGTGGTGTCGAGCACCGCCTGCACGGAGGCGTTGAGCTTCTTGGGGTTTCTGGGGTCGTCCTCGGCGCCCTGCGCGACCGGCGTCCAGGCGCCGCCGCCGACTGAGCGGTAGAGCCCGGCACCGGTGCCGGCGTAGGCGGCGCCGCCGCTGGAGAAGACGACCCGCACGTCTCTGGCGGCCGGCGCGTCGAGGCCGTCGCTGAACGGCTCCCACTCCAGCCCACCGGTTATCGAGCGGAAGACGCCGTCGCCCTCGGTGCCGGCGTAGAGTGTCGTCGACGGCGTGCCGGTCGCGTAGGTGCGGACCCAGTCGGCGCCGAAGGCGGCGCCGATGGTTCTGCGTCAGGGTCTACTCAGTCCTTTCGGTCCTGCTATCGAGGACATCCGCAAGCCTTCTCACTGTAGGAGCGAAC
>DATIOB010000240.1:0-3555 GCA_035473605.1 Conexibacter sp. | reverse complement strand
GCAAGCCGGGCGACCTCCGCGCGGTCGTTCACGACGAGTTGCGCACCGAAGCGCGCGCCCATCGTCACGATGGCAGTCGCGGTCTCGCTACGAAGCGAAGTGGCGCGATCGCGACGACCGCCAGGTCAAGCGCCGCTTCGGCCGCGCGTGGGTCGAGCCCGACGGCGCCGGCGGCTGGCGCAAGCGCCGCGGCCGTACCCCGCCCGGGTGGCTCGACGAGCGCAGCGTCCACATCGCGGCGGCGGAGGCCGTCGCCGCCGTCGAGCAGCAGCGCGCCGAGAAGGCGAAGGCGGCGCGGGAGGCCGAGCAGGCGGCGCAGCTGGCCGCGGCGGTGACCTTCCGCACCGTCGCGCACGAGTGGCTGGTGTGGAAGCGCGAGGTGAAGGGCGGCGCGCCGTCGACGCTGCGCGACAACGAAGCGCTGCTGCGCGAGCCGGGCACCCCGTTCAAGCGCGGCGCCGGCGTCTCGGAGGGCCGGATCATGAAGCGCTTCGGCGACCAGCCGATCGAGACGGTCACCACCCGCGAGGTCTCCGCCTTCCTCCGCCAGCTCGACAGATCCGGCATGCCGCCGCGCAACGTCAACAAGCATCGCGCCCTCCTGCACGCGATCTTCGCCTACGCGACTCGCGAGGACACCCACGGCCTGGCCGCGAACCCGGTCAGCGGCACCGACACCCGCTACGAGCCGCCGGCGCCGCCGCTCGACCACTACGAGGTCGACGAGGTCGAGGCGCTCGCGCGGGTGTGCGAGCAGGGCGGCCACCGCGGCACGCGCCACTACAGAGGCCGCTCGGTCGAGGAGAGCGAGGCCGAGCTCGCCGCCCGCGCCGCCGAGGACGAGCAGGACGCCGCCTTCTTCCGGGTGCTCTTCTTCTCCGGTCTGCGCCTCGGCGAGGCGCTGGCGCTGAGATGGCGCCACGTGCTGTTCCTGCCCGACCTCACCGGCGCCGTGATCGACGTGCGACGAGCGGTCAGCGCCGGCGTCGAGAAGGAGCCGAAGGGCAGACGCCCCCGCCAGGTCCCCCTCCCCCGCCCCGCCGCCGAAGCCCTCGCCCGCCTCGGCCAACGCGACGAGTTCACCACCCCCGACGACTACGTCTTCTGCAACCGCCTCGGCCGCCGCCTCGACGCGTCAGCGATCCGCCGCCGCTACAAGCGCGCCGCAGCAGCCGCCGGCCTGCGCCCCGTCAAGCTCCACGGCCTCCGCCACGCCGCCGGCTCCGTCCTCGCCCGTTCGCTGCCCCTCGTGACGGTGCGCGACGTCCTGGGCCACGCGAAGCTGGAGACGACAAACCGTTACCTCCACAGCAAGATCGACCCCGCCGCGATCGTCGCGGTGAATGCGGCGTTTGGGGTAGAGCAGGACACCGCTGGCGCCGAGACGCCGAGAGCGGCGCCGTAGCCGCTCGCGCGTCCGCCGCTACTCGTGCGCGACCGAGCCGCCGGCGCCCGGCGCTGTCTGGCTTTCAGCGAGCTGGTCGACGAACTCGCGCGCCGTGAGGACCGGCGGTCGCGGATGCTCGAGTTCGAGCAGGTGCCGGTCGCCCGACACGATCGCGTCGGCGGCCTCTGTACGAGCGAGCGCCACGAGATAGTCGTCGGCGGGATCTGCGGTCACGCCCGGCAGCGGCGGCGGGTCCTCGGCAAGGACCGCGAGCCGCGCAATCGCGCGGATGTAGCCGTGCGCCTGGTCGAGCGATGCGTAGCGCCGGAACTTCTCTCGCGACAACACGCGCTCCAACTCAGCGAGCAGCTGCGGCGAGGCAATCAGATCGAACCGGCCGCCGGCGAGCGCGCCGTACAACGCCGCAGGAGCGCCGCGCGGCGAGATCAGCGCCGCGATCAGAACGTTCGGGTCGACGACAGCCCGCGCCACTACTCGCGCGCGGCGTGCTTCTCTTCGTCGGCCAGCGCCAGCGCCTCAGCTTCGCTCAGATCGCTACTGCGCCAGACCTCTTCGACGACGTCCAGGCCGAGGTAGCTGCGGAGCGCGTCCTCCACGACCTGCGACTGATCGCGCTGGCTGCGTGAGGCGACGACCTGCGCGGCCTGCAGGATCTCGTCATCCAGGTAGAGCGTTGTCTGTCGGCGCGCCATGCCTCCAGTATGGCACCCGATCGCCTCGCCGCCAGCATCACGTCCCGCGCAACACGTCTTCGACGTTGTCGCGCAGGAAGCGCACCGTCCGCCCGAGCCGCGCACTCGGCAACGTGCCGTTGCGCGCGAGCCGATAGACGGTCGACGTCGGGATCCCGAGCATCTCGCCAACCTCCGCCGCCGTCATCACATCCTCCCGCGTGATCCGCCGCCGCGGTTCTCCCGGCTGCCGCATTTCTCGGTCCATACCGCGGCGCCTCCTTCGTGGCCATGGCGCACCCGGACAGCGCGCCCTTGACCTAGGTCGAGACGCCGTGCTCAACCACCCCCCTCCCAACCGCCCCTCACCGCTCAGACCCCCTGATTTCCGCCCCCGATTTCGTGCAGTCCGCTGTTCGGAGCCGCAGTTCGGTCCCCATTTTTTGCATTCTGGCCCCCTTTTTCGGCGAGACCGGAATGCACGATTTGGGGGACCGGAATGCAGGACCTGAAAGTTAGACGTTCACCTTCACGCTGGCGATCTCATGGCCGTCAGAGCCCGCTTAAAAGCCTCACGAAAGTCCGTGACAACTTAAGAACGGTGGGGTTGGGGGGTGCATGGACGGGTGACGATGGCTGTGCTCGTCGCACGTCGCCCGCGCGGGCATCGGTGGCCGCTCACGACGCGAAAAGTCTGCTCGTCGCGGGCGTGGTCGCGCATGATCTGCTTGATCCGCGCGTCAACTGGATCGTCGTCGCTCGGCTCGTGCCTGCGACTGTTAGGGCGTCGATGACCTCGCACGGAACGAGCCGATGGGGTCCGTCGCCCGGGTGGAAACCGAGCCTCGTCGCACAGTCTGCAACTGATCGACGACTTCGGCATGTCTTTGACAGAAACAACCAGGGTCAGGCTCGCGATCCTCGACGGTCGCGAGGTCCGGTCCGATCAGCGCGTCGTACTGGATGAAGGTCGCGCCGTCGCGGACGCCGAGCTGCTCGGCGAGCAGTCGTCCGACGGCCAGGCAGGCGGCCTGCTGGGAGACGAAGGGCACCGAGGGCCGGTAGTCGTCGCTGGGGAGGTCGGTGAGGCCGACGGCGCGGGCCAGTCCGCAGATCGGCTTGCCGACCTGGGCAGCGAGCCGCTCCTGCTGACCGGCGCTTAGGCAGTCCAGGTGCTCGGGCAGCAGCGGCTGGTCGCCATGGCGCAGCAGCTCGGCGTCCAGTCCAGTGGCGTCAGCGAGGCGCTGTACGGAGGAGGGGCCGCCGTTGCGAGTCGGGTAGAGGCAACGCAGGCAAGCGCGGTCAGCGGGTCCGATGTCATGCAGGCCACACATCGTGTCGCCGGTCGCGGCGTCCAGCAGCCGGTCGGGCCACAGCATCTGGGTCTCGCGGCGGGCGGCGATCGAGTCCAGGCCGCTGAGCACCGTCGTTGGCCATGGCAGCACGCACGCGTCGACGCGCTCGATGAAGCCGGTG
>DATIOB010000239.1:0-1568 GCA_035473605.1 Conexibacter sp. | reverse complement strand
GCCGCCGTCGCGCTGACGAGCGCGCTCGCGGCGACACCGGCCGCGGCCGCGGCCACGCCGCCGAGCACCGTCTCGGTCTGGGGTGCGGCCGACACCGGCCAGCTCGGCGACGGCGTCGCCGCCGACGCGCTCAGACCGCGCCTGCTGAGATCGCTGTGGTCGGTCACCGCCGTCGCGCTCGGCGAGCGCCACACGCTCGCGCTGCACGGCGCCGGCACGGTCAGCGCCTGGGGCGCGGGCGGCGCCGGCCAGCTCGGCGACGGCGAGACCGCCGATCGCGCGACGCCCGCGCAGATCCCCGGCCTTGACGACGTGGGCGCCGTCGCCGCCAGCGCGACGACGAGCTTCGCGCTGCGCGCCGACGGGACCGTCTGGTCATGGGGCGGGGGAGCCGTCGGCGAGCTGGGCCGCGGCGCCGTCGGCGACACGAGCGCCGCCCCCGCCGCGACCGCGATCACGGACGCGACCGCGGTCTCGGCCGGCTACCAGTACGCGCTCGCGCTGCGCCAGGACGGGACCGTGCTGGCCTGGGGCGACAACAGCTACGGCCAGCTCGGCCGCGGCCTCGGGACCGTCGCCAGCAGCGCCATCCCGACGCAGGTGCCGGGCCTCTCCGGCGTCGTCGCCGTCGCGGCCGGCGGCTACACGGGGTACGCGCTGCTCGCCGACGGCACCGTGAAGGCATGGGGCTACGGCGGCTACGGCGAGCTGGGTGACGGGCTGCACCACGACGGCAGCGCCGCGCCCGAGTCGGTCACCGCGCCGGTCACCGTCGCGGCGGCCGGCGGCGGTCCGCTCGCCGGCATCAGGTCGCTGGCGGGCGGCACCGACCACGCCGTCGCGCTGCGCACGGACGGGACCGTCGTCTCGTGGGGCCTCAGCGGTGAGGGCGTCTCGCGCTGGGCGCCGGTCGCGCAGCCGGGCCTCAGCGACGTCGTCGAGATCGGCGCGACGACCGTCGAGCTGGCGCGCAGCGCCGACGGCTCGCTGTGGAGCTGGGGCGGGAACTGGCGCGGCCAGCTCGGCGACGGCACGACCGCCGCCCGCGATCTCCCGCAGGTCGTCGCCGGCATCTCCGCAGCGGCGCTCCCGAGCGGCCCCGCCGCGCTGCACAACGCGGTCGTCCGCACCGCCGTCGCGCCGCTTGCGCCGACGACGCTCAGCTTCGGTGAGCAGCCGGTGGGCACGCTCAGCGCTCCGCAGCACGTCACGCTCACCAACTCCGGCGCGCCGTGGACGGTCAGACGCACCGTCCCGGTCGGCGCCGACGCCGACGACTTCCTCGTCGTCGACGACGGCTGCGCCGGCGCGACGCTGACGCTGCTGGACTCCTGCACCGTCGCGGTCCGCTTCGCGCCGTCGGCCGGCGGTCCGCGCAGCGCGACGCTGACCGTCCGCGCGAACGCGTCGCAGCCGCTCGCAGTCGCGCTCGCCGGCAGCGGCGGCGCGCTGCCGCAAGGGCCGCCCGGCGCGCCCGGCGCGCCCGGCCCGCACGGCGCGACCGGCGCTGACGGACCTGCGGGATCGCAGGGCCCGGCCGGCGTGGGCGGACCGCAGGGCGCGACCGG
>DATIOB010000238.1:0-6432 GCA_035473605.1 Conexibacter sp. | reverse complement strand
TCCCGATGAAGTGGAGCCGCCGTCCGGCCCAGGGTCTCGCGTCCGTCACGGCCGGAGACCCTAGCGGTCACGGCATCACGACAGCGACCCCGCCGGCGCCAGCCAGAGACTTCGGAAGTGCAGCACCTCCGCGAGCCGGTCGAAGTGATGGTCGTAGTGCAGCACGTCGGCGCCAACCTCCTGTGCCGCGGCCGCGATCAACGCGTCGGCCGGCGGCACGCGGTGGTATCCAGCACCGCGGCGCGACAGCTCGCGCGCGGCACAGACGGCCGCTTCCTGCATCGAACGGGTGATCGACACGGTGCGGAGGGTCCGCTCCTCGGCGTCGAACAGCGCCACCCCGTGCGCGTTACGGGCGCTGTTGAACAGCTCGAGCGTCACGACTGCGCACGTGCCGATCGCGCTCGTCTCTTTCGCAAGCTTCCACTGCGCCGCCGCCACCGGGCTTCTGTCGATGCGCAGCCGCGCCGACGTATCTGCGATCACGAAGGACGAGGGAAAGCGCGATGTCGAGTTGGTCATGGCATCTCGTCGCGGGTTCCGAGTTCGAGATCGAGGCCGTCGAGCCACGTCCCAGCTCCGGCATTGATCATGCGCGCCAACCCTCGCTGGTCGATCAGCTGCTCGGCCGCGCGTGGCGGTTCACCCGCCCAGCGCAGCATCTCCGCCTTGACGTGGTAGCGGCAATGCAGCGCCGCGAGGATCTCGTCCTCCGTCTCGCAGACGTCACCGCACCGCTCGGCGCGGCTCTGGTACGCCTCCAGCAGCTCCGGGAGAAGAACGATCTCCGGGTTGGGGTGCGTCGTCTGAATCGTCATGCGAGCACCGTACGAAGCGGCCTCGCAAAGGTCTACAGCGTGTGTGTTGTCAGCGCTCGCCGGCGCCGAGGTACGCGAGCACCGCGAGGACGCGGCGGTGGTCGTCGTCGGTCGCGGGCAGGTCGAGCTTGGCGAAGATGTTGGAGACGTGCTTCTCGACGGCGCCCGGGGTGACGACCATCGCGCGGGCGATGCCGGCGTTCGTCTTGCCCTCGGCCATCAGCGCCAGCGCCTCGCGCTCGCGCGGGGTGAGGCCCTCCAGCGCGCCGCTCGCCGAGCCGGAGCCGCGGGCCCGCACCAGCTCGGCGACGACCTCGCGGTCGAGCGCGGTGCCGCCGCCGGCGACCCGCTCCAGCGCCTCGACGAAGGTCCGCACCTCGCCGACGCGCTCCTTCAGCAGGTAGCCGATGCCGCCGTCGCCGGAGGCGAGCAGCTCGCTCGTGTACACCGGCTCGACGTACTGCGACAGGATCACGATCGCCAGTCTCGGATCGCGCGCGCGGGCCTCGATCGCCGCGCGCACGCCCTCGTCGGTGAAGCTCGGCGGCAGGCGCACGTCGACGATCGCGAGGTCCGGTCTGTGGCCGGCGACGATCCGCAGCAGGCCGTCGCCGTCGTCGGCCTGCGCGACGACGTCGATCCCGCGCTCTCTCAGCAGCGCGACGAGGCCCTCCCGCAGCAGCAGGTTGTCCTCGGCAATCACCACGCGCATGTGGCGCCCTCCCGCAGCAGCAGGTTGTCCTCGGCGATCACTACGCGCATGGCAGCTCCGCCCGGATCGCAGTTCCGACGCCCTCGGGGCTCGTCACGCGCAGCGAGCCGTCGATCGCCTCGACGCGGTTGCGCAGGCCCAGCAGGCCGGTCGACCCGCCGCCGGCGCGCCCCGCGTCGCCGACCGCCGCGCCGCCCAGCCCGTCGTCGACGACCTCGACGACGAGCGACCCGTCGCGCTCGACCATGGTCACCCGCGCGGACGCCGCCGGCGCGTGCTTGGCGACGTTCGTGAGCGCCTCGGCGACGACGAAGTAGGCGACCGTCTCGACGACCGGCGGCAGCCGTCTGTCGAGACGCGCGTCGACCGTGACCGGCACGGCCGAGCGCTGCCCGAGCGACTCGACCGCCGCGACGAGGCCGCGGTCGGCCAGCACCGGCGGCGCGATCCCGCGGGCGAGGTCGCGCAGCTCCTTGATCGCCGCGCCGGCCTCGCCGCGCGCCGCCCGCACCAGCTCGGCGACCTCCGGCCGGTCCTCGAGCCGCTCCTCCGCCCGGCCGAGCTGCATCGAGAGCGCGACGAGGCGCGCCTGCGCGCCGTCGTGCAGGTCGCGCTCGATCCGCCGCAGCTCGGCCGCCTGCACGTCGAGCGCGCCGCGGCGGGTGCGCGTCAGCTGGTCGACGCGCTCGGTCAGCTGTCGCTCGCGCAAGGTCGGCAGCAGGCCCTTGTTGACGACGAGCGCGTGCACGCCGAGCAGCGTGCCGAAGCCGACGAGCGGCCAGATCGGCCAGAAGTAGCCGCCGCCGGACATCGCCCACAGCACGACCTCGAGGCCGACGACGAAGGCCGTCACCTCGGCGTGCACGTCGAGCGGCCGCATGCGACCCTCCAGCGCCTCGATCAGATGACGTCCGAGCATGTGCACGGCGAGCGTGACGAGCAGGCCGAGCCAGACCCACATCGGCCAGAAGTAGCCGCCGCCCGTCAGCGCCCACACGATCGTCACGATCCCGCCGGCAAGGCCGACTATCGCGCCGTGCAGCGCGAGCGTCACCTCGTACTCGTCGGGCGCGCGCGTCTCGTCGTCGCGGTTTGAGGTGGACATTGCAGGGAAGATCATGCCCGACAATCTCCCAGTCGGAGGACCGCCCGTCATTGCGGGAGGTCCCAGTTCTCAGGCGGCGCCCACCCGGTCGTTATCGGGGGTTAACCACACCACGGTTCGCTTGCAGTCATCATTCCGGGACCGGCGTCGCTGCTAGAAGATCGGCGCCCCGTTCACCACGACGAGGCGGTCGATCACGATGCAGACGGAGGAACGGCCCAGAGCGGCCACGCAGCACAACCCCTGGCGCGCGCAGCTCCAGCCCTATTCGACGCCCGATCCGAAGCGCACCGCGCTCGATCTCGCGACCTCGGTGCTGCCGTATCTGCTGCTGTGGCCGGTGATGGTCTGGTCGCTCGACGTCTCCTACTGGCTGACGCTGCTGATCGCCATCCCGAACGCCGGCTTCCTGCTGCGCACGTTCATCATGTTCCACGACTGCGGGCACGGCTCGCTGTTCGCGTCCAAGCGCGCGAACACCTGGGTCGGCCGCTTCACCGGCCTGCTCGTCTGGACGCCGTACGCCTCCTGGCGCCACAGCCACGCCGTCCACCACGCCACGGCCGGTGACCTCGACCGCCGCGGCGAGGGCGACGTGCCGACGATGACGGTCGCGGAGTTCAACGCCGCGAGCCTGCCGGTCAGAATCGGCTACCGCCTCTTCCGCAACCCGCTGATCCTCTTCACGTTCGGCCCGATCTGGTCGTTCACCGTCTATCCGCGGCTGATCAACAGAAACATGCGGCCGCGAATCCGCAACAGCGTGCTCATCACCAACGTCGTGCTGGCGGCGACGATCGCCGCCATGTGCTGGCTGATCGGCTGGCAGGCGTTCCTGCTGATCCAGGGTCCGATGGTGCTGATGGCCGGCGGCGCCGGCGTCTGGCTGTTCTTCGTCCAGCACCAGTTCGAGGACACCTACTGGGAGACGACCGGCGAGTGGACCTACGCCGACGCGGCGCTGCGCGGCAGCTCGTACCTGAAGCTCCCGCAGCCGCTGAAGTTCTTCTCCGGCAACATCGGCCTCCACCACGTCCACCACCTCTCCGCGCGCGTGCCGAACTACAAGCTGCAGGCGGCGCACGACGACCTCGAGGTCTTCCACGACGTGCCGGTGCTGACCATCGTCGACGCGCTGAAGGCGCCGCGGCTGAAGCTGTGGGACGAGGAGCGCGGTCGCATCGTCACGTTCCGCGAGGCGCGCCAGCCGGTCGCGAGACCCGTCCCCGTCTGAGCCAGCGCCTGCGCGCCAACCCGGTGCGTTTGGGCGTCGGCCCCTTCGTGGTATCCCCCATCACCGCTCCGGTGCTCGCCGGAGGGAATGCGGGGAGGAGAGCCGATGTGGGGATCAGGCCGTCGCGCGCTGCGCGGGCTCAGCTGTGCAGTCGCGGCCGCGAGCGCGGTCGCAGCAGGATTACCGGGGGCGGCCGTCGCTGACGGCCCCGGCTCCGGCACGCCCACCGTCGTCACGCTCGGCGACTCGGCGATCTCGGGCGAGGCCGGCCGCTGGGCCGGCAACACCAACCAGTCGTCGTCGAAGATCGACGCGCTCGGCTCGACCGCCTACTGGGATGCACCGGGCGGCGAGGCGATCAGAGGCTGCCACCGCTCCAGAAGCGCGCAGGCGTTCATCGGCGGCGGCGTGCAGAGCGCCAACCTCGCCTGCTCCGGCGCGCGCACGGACACGCACGGGACCGCCTCCGGCGAGGACTTCAAGCCCGGGATCGACTTCTACACCGACGCGCAGGGCCGCAGAGGCCAGGCGCTCGCGCTGCAGGAGTACGCGGCGACCCACAACGTCACGGCGGTCGTCGTGATGATCGGCGCCAACAACTACGGCTTCGCCGACGTCGTCACGCGCTGCGTGCAGAACTGGCTCACGTCACCGTCCTGGTGGAAGAACTACTGCTCCGACGACTCCGACGTCTCCTCGCGCTTCACCGCCGCGCGCCAGGCGACCGAGACGACCAACGTGCGCGACGCGCTGCTGCGGGTCGCGCAGGCGATGGGCAACGCCGGCTACAGCACGTCGCAGTACACGATCATCGGGCAGACGTACTGGAACCCGATCCCGCGCAGCGACAGAGCGCGCTACCCGGAGACCGGCTTCACGCGCCAGTCGGTCGGCGGCTGCGGCGCCTGGAACCGCGACGTCAACTGGGCCAACGACGTCGTCGTGCCGGCGATGAACAACTCGATGCGCAACGCGCTGCCGGCCAGTGGCCTGCCGAACACGGTCCTGCTCGACCTGCAGACCGCCTTCGACGGCCGCCGCCTGTGCGAGAACACGGTCGGGCTGCTGGAGGAGAGAGGCGTCGCGACGTGGAGAAGCGCCGGCGCGGTCGACCAGTCGGAGTGGGTCAACCAGATCCGCACCGTCACGACGCTCGTCGGCCCCTACCAGCTGCAGGAGAGCATCCACGCGAACTACTGGGGCCAGCTGGCGATGCGCAACTGCCTGCGGCAGGTCTACAACGGCGGCGCGCCGAGCGGCGGCAGATGCGTCCGCACAGCGAACGGCCTGAACGCCCAGGGCGAGCCGAACATGGGTATCCAATGATGAGTTGACGACCGTGCCGGCGTACGTGCAGCGGCTCCGCTTCCCCCGGCGGAGCCGACGCCGGCCCACTGGCGGCCGCCGGTCAGCGCCGCTCCGCGTCCTCAGCGCGCGGACCGGCGGCCGTCAGACAGTTGTTCAGCCCGCGTCGCCGCGCGCCGCCGCGAGCAGTTCGTCCGCGATCGCCTGCGCCGCGTCCGGCCGCGCCAGCCTGGCCGAGGCGGCCGCCATCGCCGCAAGCCGCTCGGGGTCGCCGAGCAGCGCGCCGACCTCGGCGGCAAGCCGCTCGGCGGTCAGCTCGCCGTCGGGGACGACGACGGCGGCGCCGGCCCGCTCCATCCAGCGCGCGTTGGCGCTCTGATGGTCGGCCGCGGCGTGCGGGTACGGGATCAGGATCGCCGCTCTGCCGGCCGCCGCGACCTCGAAGATCGAACCGCCCGAGCGCGCGACGACGAGGTCGGCCGCCAGCAGCGCCTCGCCGAAGCCGTCGATGTATCTGCGCAGGTCGTAGTGCTCGCCCGGCGCGGTCAGCGAGTCGAAGTCGCGCGCGCCGGCGGCGTGGACGATCCGCAGCGGCCGGCCACCCAGATCAGGCGCGGCGAACGCCTCCAGCGCCGCGCTGTTGATCGAGCGCGCCCCCGAGCGAACCGCCGAAGACGACGACCGCCGTCTCCCCTTCCCTCAGTCCGAAGCGGGCGCGCGCGGCGGCGCGGTCGGTCGCCGGCGGCGGCACAGGGCGGCCGGTCACCAGATAGCGATCGCCGTCGCGGCCGTCCAAGGGGAAGCCGAGGCAGACGCGCCGCGCGAAGCGGGCGAGCGCGCGGTTGGAGATGCCGAGGTGGGAGTCGGCCTCGGTCAGCACGAGCGGCAGCCGCAGCGACGCGGCGGCGGCCCCGACGGTGCCGGCGACGTAGCCGCCGCCGCCCATCACGGCGTCCGGCTTCAGCTCCTTCAGCAGCCCGCGCGCCTTCACGACGCCGGCGGCCGCCTTGCCGACCGCGCGCGCCGCCTTCAGCGGGTTGGTGCGGCTGATCCCTTCGACCGCGAGCGTGCGCAGCTCGTAGCCGGCGGCCGGCACCAGCTCGCGCTCGGCGCGCTCGCCGCCGACGAAGACGACCTCGGCGTGCTCAGCCCGCAGCGCGTCGGCGACTGCCAGCGCCGGCACGACGTGGCCCGCCGTCCCGCCGGCGGCGATCACGATCCTCGGCGGCCTTGCTCCGGGCGTCGTCGTCACGCGACT
>DATIOB010000237.1:0-5125 GCA_035473605.1 Conexibacter sp. | reverse complement strand
CGCGGTGGGCGTAGGCGCCGCCGCCGCTCATCGTCTGGTCGAGCATCACCCCGGTCGCCGGCTCGCCGTGCTGGTTGAGCCCGTCGACGGTGAAGATGTCGGGGCCGCCGGAGGGCGACGCCTGCGCCTCGACGATGTGATCGGGCGAGGTCGAGACGAGCTTGGAGAGGACCTCGGTCGCGGTCGTCTCGGTCAGCCACATCGCGCCCAGCGGACCCTGCGAGACCGGCGCCGGCCACTCCGCCGAGCAGATCAGGCCGGGCGGCGCGATCACCTCGATCGGGCGGAAGATCCCCTCCGTCCACGGCAGGTCGTGCGCCAGCAGCGGCAGCACGCCGGCGTAGACGCCCGCGAGCAGGCCGGTGTAGGTGCAGTTGACGAACCCTCTCGCCTGCGGCGAGGAGGCCGAGTAGTCGAAGCTGAGCTGGTCGCCGGTCTTCGTCAGCGTCACCTCGATCGGGTGCAGCTTGTCCTCGTGGCCGTCGTGGTCGAGGTAGGTGCGAGCGGCGAAGACGCCGTCGGGCAGCTCGCGCAGGCGGCTGCGCAGGCGCCGCTCGGAGAGGTCCATCAGCTCGTCCATGACCGACAGCACGACGTCGACGCCGTAGCGGTCGATCAGCTCGCCGAGCCGCTTCTGCGCGACGTTGTTGGCGGCCAGCATCCCCTTCATGTCGAGGCCGAGGTTCATCGGCAGCCGCGACATCCCGGTGATCATGTTCCAGACGTCGGTGCGCAGCACGCCGCCGTCGATCAGCTTCATCGGCGGCAGCAGCATCGCCTCCTGCCGCACGTCGGTCGCGGCCGAGCAGAAGCTGCCCTTGACCATCCCGCCGACGTCGAGCTGGTGGCAGGCGGCGCCGGTCCAGGCGATCCGCTGGCCGTCGTGGAAGATCGGCGCCAGCAGGCCCATGTCGGGCGCGTGCAGCGCGCCCTTGTAGGGGCTGTTGACGACGAACACGTCGCCCTCGCCGATGCCGGGATCGTCCTCGCAGTCGGCGATCACGTGCTTGACCATCTGCGAGCAGGAGGCGGCGTGGAAGATCACCGTCTGCCCCATCGCGGCGACCTCGCCGCCGGCGCGGTAGAGGCCGGTGTTGAAGTCGGTCGCCTCGTTGACCAGCGGTGAGCCGGAGACGGCGGCGAGCGCCGCGCCCTGCTCGTCGGTGATCGCCAGCAGCCGATGGCGGATGACCTCGAAGGTGACGGGGTCGACCGTCTGGCGCTCGTACTGGTAGGCGCCCGTGGGCGCGGCGAGCTCGGTCACTGGTCCTCCTGCGGGATCTCGATGGTGATGTGGCCGTGGCCGTCGACGAGCGCGCTCTGCCCCGGGCCGACGATGACGGTGGTGCCTGCCTGCTCGATCGCGGCCGGGCCGGCGATCGTGCCGCCGCCGGCGAGGTCCTCGGGGCGGTAGACGGAGGTCGGCGTGAGCGCGCCGCGCTCCTCGAACCAGATCTCGCGGCTGCCGCTGGGAGGCAGCGCGTCGAGGCTGCTCGCCTTCGGCGCCGGCGCCGGGCGCGTGACCGGCACGTGGCCGTCGACGCGCAGGATCGTGAACTCGACGCCGGCGACGCGCAGCGCCGTGCCCCTGCCGTAGATGTGCTCGTAGCGGGTCGTGAAGTCCTCGACGAGCTGATCGACGACCGCCGCCGTGACCTCGCCGTCCGGCAGCTCGATCGCCAGCTCGTGGACCTGCTGGCGGAAGCGCATGCCGACGTAGCGGCGGGTGCTCAGCTGCTCGGTTCCCATCGCCGCCTCGCAGCGCGCCGAGAGCGTCGCGAAGGCGGCCTCCATGTCGGCCGCCGAGACGTGCTCGCTGGCGCGCGCGAAGCCGCGCGGCGCGTGCGCGTGGTGGGCGACCGTGAAGGTGCGGTGGCGGTCGGAGGTGACGGCGCCGTAGGCCGAGTGGACGGCCGCGGTCGCCGGCACGAAGACCGTTCTGATGCCGGCCTCGGCGGCGTAGCGGTGGGCGTGCGTCGGGCCGGCGCCGCCGTAGGCGAAGACGACGAAGTCGCGCGGGTCGTAGCCGGCCCGCAGCGTCACCTTGCGCAGCAGGTCGGCCATGTGGTTGTCGGCGACGGAGCGGATGCCGGCGGCCGCCTCCAGCAGCCCGAGCCCGAGCGGCTCGGCGACGTGCTCGCGGATCGCGCGCTCGGCGGCGGCGCGGTCGAGCCCCATGTTGCCGCCGAGGAAGTACTCCGGGTCGATGATGCCGAGCACGACGTCGGCGTCGGTGACCGTCGGGCGGGTGCCGCCGCGGCCGTAGCAGGCGGGGCCGGGGCGGGCGCCCGCGCTCTCGGGGCCGACCGTCAGATGGCCGTCGTTGACCTGCGCGATCGAGCCGCCGCCGGCGCCGATCGCGGTCACGCCGATCATCGGCAGCGCGACGTGGAAGCGGCCGACCTCGGCGTTGCGCGTCAGCAGCGGCTCCCCGTCGACGACGAGGCCGACGTCGAACGAGGTGCCGCCCATGTCGGAGGTGATCACGTTCGGCCAGCCCTTCTCGGCCGCGAGCGCCGCCGAGGCGAGCACGCCGCCGGCCGGGCCGGAGGTCAGCATCGCGGCCGCCTGCGTCGCCGCGTCGCCGGCCGGCAGCACGCCGCCGCCGGACTCCATGATCGACAGCTCGCCGCGGAAGCCGCTCTCGCGCAGCTCGCCCTCGAGGTTGGTGACGTAGCGCGAGATGATCGGGCCGAGGTAGGCGTTGATCGAGGTCGTCGAGGTGCGCTCGTACTCGCCGAGGATCGGCAGCAGCTGCGAGGCGGCGGAGACGAAGACCTGCGGCGCCTCCTCGGCGATGATCTCGACGGCGCGGCGCTCGTGCAGGTCGTTGCGGAAGGCCCACAGGAAGGTGATCGCGATCGCCTCGCAGCCGTCGGCGACCAGCTCGCGGACCGCCGTGCGCAGCTGCTCCTCGTTGAGCGGCACGACGACCGAGCCCTTGTAGTCGACGCGCTCCTCGATCTCGCGGATCTGGTCGAGCGGGACGATCGGCTGCGGCAGCGTGCGCTGCGAGTAGTGGCGCGCGGTGTGGCCGAGGCCGGCCCAGCTCGCGGTCGAGCGCTGGCTGCGCAGCACGTCGCGGAAGCCGCGCGTGCAGAGCAGGCCGGTGCGCACGCCCTTGCGCTCGATGAAGGCGTTGGTCGCCTGCGTCGTGCCGTGGGCGTAGTAGACGAGGCCGTCGCCGATCTGCTCGCGCTCGACGCCGATCGCGCCGGCGGCCAGCTCCAGCGCGCTGATCGCGCCGCGCGTCAGCTCCTCCTTCGTCGTCGGGCTCTTGGCCATGTGCACCTCGCCGTCCTCGGTCAGCAGGACGGTGTCGGTGAAGGTGCCGCCGATGTCTGAGCCGACGTAGAACGCGGCCCCGGATGCGGGCTGGGTGGGTGTGCTCATCGACCTTCTCGGTTTCGCTGGGGGGACTGTGTGCGTGAAGTGGGTGGTCGGGCGCTACGCGCTCAGCTCGGCGGCGGTGTCGCGCACGAGCGCGCCGAGCCGTTCGATCTCGCCGTGCAGGCGGGTGGTCGGGCCGACGAGGCCGAGCGCGGCCAGCGGGCGCGTGCCCTCCAGCCGCACCGGCGCCGCGACGCCGGAGACGTCCTGCAGGTACTCGCCCTCCTCGACCACGTAGCCGAGCGCCCGGAAGCGGCGGATCTCGGCGACGAGCGCGGAGGGGTCGGTGTGGGTGCGGTCGGTCTCGGCGCTGAGCGGCAGCTCCGCGATCACGCCCTCCGCCTCGGCCTCGGCGAGCCCGATCAGCAGCGCCTTGCCGAGCGCGCCGGGCGGGATCGCCGAGCGGCGGCCGATCGGGGAGAGCACCGACAGCGTGTGCGAGCTGTCGACGCGGTGCACGATCGTCACCTCGCGGGCGGCCCAGTCGGCCTCGCCGAGGATCACCGTCTCGCCGGTCACGCGTGCGAGCCGCTCCATCGCCGGCGCGCAGGCCCGCACGACGTCGAGGTTCTCGCGCACGATCGCGCCGAGCGACAGCAGCCGGAAGCCGAGCGCGTAGGTGCCGTCCTCGTGCTGCGTCATGAAGCCGCACGCGACCAGCGTCGTGACGATCCGGTGCGCGGTCGGCTTCGGCAGGCCGGCGGTCTGCGCGAGCGCGCCGAGCGTCCGACGCGGCTGCTCAGGCGTGAAGACGCCCAGCAGCGCGCAGGCGCGCTCGACCGATCGATTGGTGGCGGGCTCGCTCTCGACAAGCCCAGGTGTTTCGACAGACGGAATGCGTTCCATCTCTTCCTCCTCGCGGAGGACCGTACGTGAAACGCGTTTCATTTGTCAAGTCGGCCGCGACGTTCATACCGCCGCGCCTCTCAGGGTCGACTTGGGGGTCGGGGCCCGGTAGCGCGCTCGGGCCGCGACGACGGATAGTGGCGGCGATGAACCTCTGCCCCATCCCCCAACCGTCAGCAGGTGCGCACATGCCCCTCCATTCACGTCTGTCGTGCGGCGTCGGGGTCGTCGCGGCGGCCGCGGCCCTGCTCGCCGGAGCGCCGGCCGCGTCCGCGACCAGAGCGACCGTCAACGCCAGAGCGATGCCGCAGAACGCCCCGCCCGGGACGCCCCTCACGCTCGTCGTCAACGCGTCGCTGACGCCCGACCTCCCCGGCCAGTCGATGACGCTCGCGGCAGCCGACGTGCGCTTCCCCAACCACGTGACGCTCAACAGACGGTTCTTCCCCGTCTGCCGCGCCGCGGCGATCAACGCCGCGGGCGGGAGCTTCGCGGGCTGCCCGGCCGGGTCGCGGATCGGCACCGGCTCCTTCCGCGCCGACGTGCCGGCCGCGGACGTCTCCGACGTTCCGGGCAGACTCACGATCTTCAACGGCGGCGACGGGGTGGTGACCGTGCACGCCTTCGCCGAGAACCCGGTGCTCGTCAGCGAGGCGTTCGAGTCCCGGCTCGTGAGAACGCGCGGCAGATTCGGCTACAGACTGAACATCGTGGTCCCGTACAGACTGCAGGAGATCTCCGAGGGCTGGTTCGTCGAGCTGCGGACGCTCGACTTCACAGTCGGCGCGAAGACCAGGGTCAGAGGCAGGACGCGCGGCCTGATAGAGGTCGAGAGATGGACCGACAACGTGCCGTTCGCCGTCACGTTCAGCTTCCTCAGAGAGAGCGC
>DATIOB010000236.1:0-22091 GCA_035473605.1 Conexibacter sp. | reverse complement strand
GCGTCAGCGTCGTCTCGGGCCTCCACACGGTCGCCGCCAGACATCTCGCCGACCTCGACCACGTCTTCGACGAGGACGTCCTGATCGCCGCCGACGACAGAGCCGCGAAGGCGCGCGTCGCCGCGCTGATCGGCCTGATCGACGGGCTGCGGCCGATCGACGCCGGGCGCCTGGAGATGGCGCGCATCACCGAGCAGCTGACGGCGCTGACGATCGGCATCAACATCCGCCACAGAGCGACGGCCGGGATCAGACTGACCGGCCTGCCGAACGGCTCGACCTTCTGATGAGCGGCGGGGTCGTCGCGCTCGCCGGCGGGACCGGCGGCGCGAAGCTCGCCGCCGGCCTCGCGGCGGTGCTCCCGCGAGACGAGCTGGTCGTCGTCGCCAACACCGGCGACGACACCGAGATCTACGGCGCGCACGTCTCCCCCGATCCCGACCTCGTCAGCTTCTGGCTCGCCGACCGCATCGACGCGCGCGGCTGGGGCCTCGACGGCGACACCTTCCACGTGATGGACGGCCTGCGCGAGCTGGGCGTCGAGGTCTGGTTCAACCTCGGCGACCGCGACCTCGCCTACGGGATCGAGCGCGCGCGGCGGCTGGCCGCCGGCGACCGTCTGACCGACGCGCTCGCCGACCTCGGCCGCGCGCTCGACCTGCCGGCGCGCGTGCTGCCGATGTCCGACGACCCGGTCCGCACCTTCGTGCGCGCGCAGGGGCGCGAGTGGCCGTTCCAGGAGTTCATGATCGTCGGCAGAGCGGCCGGGCCGGTCGAGGGGCTGGAGTTCCGCGGCGCCGAGTCGGCGCGCCCGACGCCCGAGGTGCTCGAAGCGATCGCATCCGCACGTGCGATCGTGATCGGACCGTCCAACCCGCTGCTCTCGATCGGGCCGATCCTGGCGCTGCCGGGCATGCGCGAGGCGCTGCGCGCCGCGAGCGCACCGGTCGTCGCGGTCAGCCCGATCGTCGGCGGCCAGGTCGTCAAGGGACCGACCGCCGCCTTCCTCGAATGGGCCGGGCAGCCGCTCTCCGCAGGTGGCGTGGCGGCGCTCTACGGCGACCTCCTCGACGGCATCGTCAGCGACGAGCCGCTCGCCCCGGAATCGCCCCAGATCCCTGTCCACACCGCTGATCTGCTGATGTCCGACGGCGCGTCGCGGGAACGACTCGCACGCGCCACGCTGGCGTTCGCGACGGCGCTCGCGGACTGATCCGCGCACACCACTGATTGGTCGATCGGGCCGAAGGGTTACCGTTCTCCGCCGATGTCCACCTTTGCGATCCTGCCGGTCAAGCGCTTCGAGGGGGCCAAGGGCCGTCTCGAACCGGCGCTCCAGGCCGGTCCGCGGCGTGCGCTCGCCGAAGCGATGTACGTCGACGTGCTGACCGCCCTCAGGCGGACCCAGGGCATCGACAGAGTCCTCGTGCTGACCGCCGACCCGGGCGCGCAGCGCGTCGCCGAGGGCTACGACGCGATCCCGCTCGACGATCCCTCCGAGGGCGGCCAGAACAGAGCGGTGCTGCGCGGCGTCGCGCACGCGCGCGAGCTGGGCGCCACGCGCGTCCTCTGCATCGCCGGCGACACCCCGATGCTCGACCCCGCCGAGCTGGACGCGCTGCTCGGCCGCCCGCGCACCGCCGACCGCTACGTCGTCGTCGTGCCCGACCGTCACCTGAGCGGCACCAACGCGCTGCTGCTGCAGCCGCCGGACGTGCTGCAGCCGGCCTACGGCGTCGACTCGCTGCACCGCCACCGCTCGCTCGCCGAGAACGCCGGGATAGCGGTCGAGATCGCCGAGGTCGAGTCGCTCGCGCTCGACGTCGACACGCCGGACGACTTCACCGCCCTCAGAGAGGTGATCGCCTCCCGCCGCGGCGGCGCCGCGCACACGCGCGGCATGCTCAACCAGCTGATGCGGACCAACCAGAAGTAGCTCGCGGCCGTGCCGTTCACCGCCGTCGCGCTCGACGGGCTTCCGGAGATCGCGCCCGGCGCCGACCTCGCCGCGCTGCTCGCTGCGGCCGCCGACGCTCCCGGCGCGGGGCTCGACGGCGGCCTTTCCGACGGCGACGTGCTCGTGCTCGCGCACAAGGCCGTCTCGAAGGCCGAAGGGGCGGTGCGGAGGCTGTCGGAGGTGGAGCCGTCGCCGCGCGCGCTGGTGCTCGCCCAGCAGGGCGGCGGCAAGGATCCCCGCCACGTGCAGGTCGTGCTCGACGAGAGCGCCGAGCTGCTGCGCGCCGAGCGCGGCGTGCTGATCTGCGTCACCCACCACGGCTTCGTCTGCGCCAACGCCGGCGTCGACGCCTCCAACGCGCCGGCCGACGAGCCCGAGACGGTGATCCTGCTGCCGCGTGATCCCGACGCCTCCGCGCGGACGCTGCGCGCGCGGCTGCGCGAGCTGACCGGCGCCGCGGTCGGCGTGATCGTGACCGACTCGTTCGGCCGCGCCTGGCGCAACGGTCAGGTCGACGTCGCGATCGGGATCGCCGGCGTGACGCCGAGCGACGACTGGCGCGGGCGCACCGACAGCGTCGGGCGCGAGCTGCGCGCGACCTGGATCGCGACCGCCGACGAGCTGGCGGCGGCCGCCGACCTCGCGCGCGGCAAGGACTCGCGCCAGCCGGCGGTCGTGCTGCGCGGACTGCCCGCGCACGTCACCGCCGACGACGGTCCCGGCGTCAGAGCGCTGCTGCGCCCTGCCGCCGAGGACATGTTCCGTCGCTGAGCGGTCCTGACCTCAGCGACGGCAGATGATCGTCGCCTGGGCCGAGCGCCACTCGCGCGCGGTCACTCTCACCGTGCAGCGCTTCCTGCCGTCGGCGCGAACGGTGTAACGGCCTGGCAGCACCTGGAAATTGGCGCCGTGACCGCGCCGCACTCTCAATTGGTCGACGGTGCGGCCGCGGCCGTCCAGCAGCGCGATCGTGCCCGCGACGGTGCCGCCGCGGCGCGTGCGCTTGATCGTCGCCGAGACGGTCGCCGTCGACTCCTCGATCGCCGTCCGGATCGCCTCCGGACAGCCGGTGTAGTCGGCCACGTCGGTCGGGATCTCGCGCAGCGCGATCCGCAGGATTCGCACGCTGTAGCGGCGTTGCAGCAGGCCTGTCGTGCTCGTCGCGCAGTCGTAGAGGATCCGCGCGGAGGTGGCGCTGGGCTCCTCGTCCGACGGGCGCGGACTGCCCGCGGAGGCTGAGCTGGCGCCGATGCCCGCGCAGGCGAGAACGGCTGCGCCGATGGCGAAGATGCGTTTCATGCTGATGATCCCCTGTGCTGAATTTGGAATGAACGGTGAGAGCGCTCGACAGGCATGAACGGGGATACGCCAACGATGTTGCGCGGTTTCCTCAGATTGAATTCAGCCGTGGCAGATCGTCGACACTCGGATAGTCTTGCGCTGCTTTGTGACGACGCGCACCGTGCAGCGCCTGCGGCCGTCTGCGCGCAGCGCGTAGGTGCCGGGAACGACCCTGAAGGTGACCGCTCTGCCGCGCTTGACCGTGAGCACGTCGACCGTGCGGCCGCGATACAGCAGCCAGGAGGGTTGCGCGAACACCAGGTTCGCAACCTGGGTTGACAGCCGGACACCTTGTCAACTACGGTTGCTGGCGATGACCGACACGTTGCCCGAACAGCCCGCCCAGCCGGCCGACGGCCTCGCCGCCGTCGTCGCGCTGCGCCGCCTCGCCGACCGGCTCGAGGACACCGGCGTCGAACGGGCGCTCGCCGACGGCTGGACGTGGGAGCAGATCGCAGAGGCGCTCGGCGTCACGCGCCAAGCCGTCCACAAGAAGCACGCCAAGCGACTGGCCGAGAGCGGCCTCACGCGCACGAGGAGACGCTGATGTTCAACCGTTTCGGAAGAGAGACCCGCACCGTCGTCCACGGCGCGCTGGAGCAGGCGGCGGCGCTCGGCTCGCCGACGATCGAGGCCGAGCACCTGCTGCTGGCGCTCGCCGCCGACCCGCGCAGCGCCGGCGGCAGGCTGCTGCGCGCCGAGGGGCTCGACGAGCAGCGCGTGCTGGCGGCGCTCGAGCGTGAGAACGAGCTGAGCCTGGCCGCCGGCGGCGTCGCGATCGGCGACTTCGAGCTGCCGCCGCGCCCGCCCGCGCCGCGGCGCAGCCCGCGCTTCGCGACCTCCGCCAAGCGCGTGCTGGAACGAGCGGTGAAGGCGGCGACCGCGCGCGGCGATCGTCGCATCACCTCCGTGCACGTGCTGATCGGCCTGCTGCGCGCCGAGGTCGGCACGGTCCCGCGCGCGCTCGCCGGGGTGGAGGTCGACCGCATCGCGCTCGCGACGCGCGCCGAGCGGCTGCTGGGCTGAGCGGCGCGCCGCCCGCACACGCGCTGGTAGCGTCGCCGCGATGGAGGCCGCCGACGCCCGATACCCGTCCGTCGACCCGGCGAAGGGGCACTACGAGAGCTTCTACCTGAAGGCCGGCGACGCGGCCTCGCGCACCGCCGTATGGCTGCGCTACACCGTCCACAAGCGGCCCGGCGAAGCGGCGGTCGGCTCGCTGTGGGCGACGCTGTTCGACGAGGAGGGTCCGCACGCGGCGAAGGTCAGCGAGCCGCCGGAGCAGCTGGCGGCCGGCGACGCCACCTGGCTGCGCGTCGGCGACGCCGCGATCGGCGCCGACGGCGCGCGCGGCGAGGTTCCCGGCCTTGCGTCATGGGAGCTGCACTTCGACGGCGGCGAAGCGGCCTTTCCGTACCTCCCGCGCGGCTGGATGTACACCGCCCCGCTGCCGCGCACGAAGGCGCTCAGCCTGCTGCCCGCGGTGCGTGTGCACGGCACCGTCACCGTCAGAGGGCGCACCGTCACGCTCGACGGCTGGCCCGGGATGGTCGGGCACAACTGGGGCGCCGAGCACGCCGAGCGCTGGATCTGGCTCCACGGCACCGCCTTCGAGCAGCGCCCGGACGCCTGGCTCGACGTGATCCTCGGGCGGATCCAGGTCGGCGGCTGGACGACCCCGTGGATCGCCAACGGCTGCCTCTCGCTCGACGGCGTGCGCCACCGCCTCGGCGGCATCGGCCGCGCGCGCCGCACGAGAGTCGAGGAGCGGCCCGAGCGGGCTGAGCTGTGGCTCCCCGGCGCCGACCTGACCGTGCGCGTCGAGGTCTCGGCACCGCCGCGCGACGTCGTCGGCTGGGTCTACAGCGACCCGGCCGGTCCGCAGCACCACACCGCCCACTGCGCGATCGCCGACCTGCGCGTGCGCGTCTCCCGCCGCGACCAGCCGCCGCTGGAGCTGACTGTCGCCGGCGGCGGCACCTACGAGCTGGGCATGCGCGAGCACGACCACGGCGTGCCGATCCAGCCGTTCAGCGATCCCTGATCTCTGACATCAGGGCCAGGCGGAATCGACCACGCGGCCACTTCCGATGCGCCATGCGCGACCGTACGATCCAGAGCCGATGCCCGGCCCCTCGAAAGAACGCAAAGGCGGCGTGCCCATGGGCGTGCTGCTCGTGAGCTGGTCCCTCGGCTTCGTCGTCGCGCTGGCGACGGCGCTGTTGGTGAAGATCGACCTCGGTCCCCTGATCGTGATCCCCGCCGCGACCGCACTCGCGACCGCGGGCTGGTGGCGGCGGACGCGTCCGCCGCTGCAGGTCGCCGCGTCACTGCCGACGCAGCAGGGCTTCTGGCCGTCGAAGGACCCGGCGGACTACCGTGGACGCGGTGGCGGTATCAGCGGTCCGCCGGTCCCAGCGCTGCCGTACGTCATCGGTTTGAGCGCCGGCCCACTGCTCTCGTGGGTATTCATGACCAGCGGTTACAGCCCGCTGGCCCTGGCGGCCGGCTTCGCGCTCCTGACGATCGCCGTCGGCGCCGCGATCGCCTGGCGCGCGCGCCGCGGCTGAGCGACCGGGCGACCTGCTCCTAACCGGCCGCGTCCCAGGCCTGCACGCCCTCCTCGTGGACGATGCGGCCATCTCTGACGTCGAGCACGGTCGCGACCTCGACGCACATCCCGTCGGCGTATCTGCACGCGACCGTGTACGCCGCGCCGCCGCTGCCGCCGACCGCGTGGGTCATCTCGTGCGTCATGTCGCGCGAGTAGACGTCGTCGAGCATCGCGCGGATCGCGTCGATCCCCTCCAGCCGCTGCGGTCTGCTCGGCGGATGGTCGTGGTCGACCATCACGATCGTCGCGTCGGGCGCGTAGAAGCCGGCGATCGTCGCCGCGTCGCGCGCCTCGATCGCGCGCTTGAGCGCGGCGAGGTCGAGCTGGTCGGAGGCGGTGGTGCTCATCGTGGTCGCTCCTTCACACGGGGCAGTGCTCAGGAGCGATCTTCCTCCCCGGACGACGCCGCAGCAGCGCCGCCGCCCAGGTCACACCGGATTCCTTCTCCGCTCAGGCGGCCGCGAGCGGAAGGCCGAGCGCTCTCGCCGTTCGGAGAACGCGTCTGTCGAAGCTCGCCACGGTCGCCCCGCTGGCCTCTGCCGTGGCGATCGCGAAGCCGTCGGCAAGACTGATGCCGCGTCCGCGATGCCGCGCAGCCGCCCGCGCGATCTCGGCGGTCGGCGGCACCAGTCTGATCCCGAGCCCTGCGATCGCATCGACCGCCCGCCGCAGTGTCTGCTCGTCCTCGGCCGGACGCACGAGCGCCTCGGCGTAGTTGATCGTCGACAGCAGCCGTGGCGTCTCGCCGTCGACCAGCGCGACGACGAGCGCGGCGGCGGAGGCGTGGTGAGCATCGCCTCGGTCGAGGGCCGCGATCACCACGTCGGTGCCGAGCACGCAGGCGGTCACGCGCGCTCACCTGCGCGCAGTCTCTCCAGATAGCCGGGCTCATACAGGCCGTCGAAGACGCCGAGCGCGTCGGCCGGTCTGCTCGGTATGCGGCGCACGACGATGACGTCGGGGCCGTCGGCCTCGATCGTGACCTCGTCGCCAGGGCCCATTCCGGCCCGTTCGAGCGTCTCGACCGGAAGTGTGACCTGGTGCTTGGAGGAGATCCGCGGCATGGCCTTTACCGTAGCGTAAAGGTCATGCCGGGAAGGACGACTACGGGTTGATCGCGGTCCCCATCGCGTGGAAGCCGCCGTCGACGTGGACGATCTCGCCGGAGATCGCCTGCGCCCAGTCGGACAGCAGGAAGGCGATCGTGCGCGCGACCGGCAGCGGGTCGGTCACGTCCCAGCCGAGCGGGGCCTGCTTGCCCCACGCGTCGGCGAGCGTCTGGAAGCCGGGGATCCCGCCCGCGGCGACCGTCTTCAGCGGGCCGGCGGAGACGAGGTTGACGCGGATGCCGTCGGGGCCGAGGTCGCGCGCGAGGTAGCGCGAGGTCGACTCCAGCGCCGCCTTCGCGACGCCCACCCAGTCGTAGATCGGCCAGGCGACCGTCGCGTCGAAGTCGAGACCGACGATCGCGCCGCCGCCCTCGGCTCTGACCAGCAGCGGGCGCAGCGCACGGCCCAGCTCCTTGAGCGAGAAGGCGCTCGTCTGGAAGGCCGTCAGCGCCGACTCCACCGGAGTGTTGATGAAGTTGCCGCCGAGCGCGTCCTCGGGCGCGAAGGCGACCGCGTGCAGGACGCCGTCGAGTCTCCCCCACGTCTCATCGATGTGGGCGACGAGCGGCGGGTAGTCGGCGGCGTTGTTGACGTCCAGCTCCAGCACCTCGACCTCACGCGGCAGCTTCGCCGCGACGCGGTCGGTCAGGCGCTTGGCGCGGCCGAACCCCGTCAGCAGCACCTCGGCGCCCAGCTCCTGCAGAAGCTGGGCGGTCGAGAAGGCGATCGAGTCCTTCGTCAGGACGCCGGTGATCAGGTACCGGCGGCCCTCAAGCTGCATGCGGAGCCCGGCGGTCGTCCATCGCCTCGAACGCCCACGCCAGCCGACGGCGGGTCGTGTGCGGCTCGATCACCTCGTCGACGAAGCCGGCGTTGGCCGCGACCTGCGCGCCGAGGTGCTCCTCGGCGTAGGCGGCCGCCAGCTCGGCTCTCAGCGCGGCCGGATCCTCGGCCGCCGCCAGCTCGCGCCGGTGCAGCACGCCGACTGCCGGCTGCGCGCCCATCACGCCCAGCTCGGCGTTCGGCCACGCGAACGCGAGATCGGCGCCGAGGTCCTTCGAGTTCATCGTGATGTACGCGCCGCCGTAGGCCTTGCGCAGCACGACCGTCACGCGCGGCACGGTCGCCTTCGCGAAGGCGCGCACGAGCGTCGCGCCGTGGCGGATCACGCCGGCCTGCTCCTGCCGCGTGCCGGGCATGAAGCCGGGCGTGTCGACGAAGACGGCGAGCGGGATGCCGTAGCGGTCGCAGGTCTCGACGAAGCGCGCGCCCTTCTGCGACGAGTCGGAGTCGAGCACGCCGCCCATGTAGCGCGGCTGGTTGGCGATCACGCCGACCGGCCGGCCGTCGATGCGGGCGAAGGCGGTCACGATCGAGCGCGCCCACTTCGGCGCGATCTCCAGCAGCGAGCCGCCGTCGATGACGCCCTTCAGCGCCGTGCGGACGTCGTAGACCTGGCGCGGGTCGTCCGGCACCGCGGCGCCCGGGTCGGAGAAGTCGGGGTCGACCGAGAGGATTCTCGGCAGCCGGCCGCCGGCATGCTGCGGCAGGTAGGAGAGGAGCGAGCGCGCCATGTGCGCGGCGCCGACGTCGTCGGGCGCGACCAGGTCGGTGACGCCGTTCTTCTCGTGCACCTTGCGCCCGCCCAGCTCGGCGGCGGTGACGTCCTCGCCCATCACGTCCTTGACCACACCCGGGCCGGTCAGGAACATCGCGGCGTTCTCGGTCATCATCACGAAGTCGGTCAGCGCCGGCGAGTAGCAGCCGCCGCCGGCCGAGAGGCCGCCGATGATCGAGATCTGCGGGACGACGCCGGTCAGCAGCACGTTCTGACGGAAGATCCGCCCGTAGCCGCCGAGCGCCGCCGTGCCCTCCTGCATGCGCGCGCCGCCGGACTCGATGAAGCCGACGATCGGTACTCGCGCGCGACCGGCGAGCTGCATCACACGATTGATCGTGTCCGCGTGCGCGGCCCCGAGCGAGCCGCCGAGGTAGCGCGCGTCCTGCGCGTAGACGGCGACGGGACGGCCGCCGATGCGGCCGAGGCCGCCGACGACGCCGTCGCCCTCGCGAGCGCGCGCACCGAGCTTGGGCGAGAGCACACCCGAGCGGACTGCCTCGAACGTGCCCTCGTCGCAGAGCAGCTCGATCCGCTCGTTCGGCGTGAGCCGCTCGTCGGTTCTGATCGCTGCTACGGCACTCATGCGGTTCCCTCCAGACAAAGCACGACGTTGTGGCCGCCGAAGCCGAACGAGTTCGACACGGCTTTTGGCTTTCCGTTGCGCGGCGCGAGCGGCCGTGCCGCGCCGGGCACGTAGTCGAGGTCGAGACCTTCGCCCGGCTCTCTCAGCCCGAGCGTCGGCGGGATCGTCTTCGCGTTCAGCGCAAGCAGGGTCACGATCGCCTCGACGGCGCCGGCGGCCCCGAGCAGGTGGCCGATCGCGGACTTCGTCGAGGAGATCGGCACGCCCTTCGCCGCATCCCCGAAGACGCGCTTGATCGCGGCGGTCTCGGCGGCGTCGTTGAGCTCCGTCGAGGTGCCGTGGGCGTTGACGTAGTCGATCTGCTCCGGCGTCAGGCCGGCCTCGGCGATCGCCTGCGCGAGCGCTCTGGCGGCGTACGTGCCGTCCGGCTCGGTCGCGGTGATGTGGTACGCGTCCGAGGTGGTCGCGTAGCCGAGGATCTCGCCGAGGATCGTGGCGCCGCGCGCCTGCGCCTTCTCGGCGTCCTCGAGCACCAGGATCCCGGCGCCCTCGCCCATCACGAAGCCGTCGCGGTCCTTGTCGAAGGGCCGCGAGATGCCGCTCGGTGACAGCGCGCCGGCGGCCTTGAAGCTGGCCCGCGAGAGCGGCGTCAGCGTCGCCTCGGCGCCGCCGGTGACGACCGCGTCGGCCTCGCCCATCTGGATCATCCGCAGCGACGTGCCGATCGCGTGACCGCCGGCCGCGCAGGCCGAGCCGACCGCGAACGACGGGCCGCGCAGGTCGTGGCGCATCGACAGCGCCGCGGCGCCGGCGTTGACCATGAAGAGTGGGACCGACAGCGGCGAGACCGCCTTCTCGCCCTTGTCGCGCAGGTTGTCATGCTGGCCTTCGAGCGACTCGAGGCCGCCGATGCCCGTCGCGAGGATGCAGCCGATCCGCTCGGTCTCGTAGGGCTTCTCCGCGCCCCATGCCTGCGCGATCGCCTCGTCGCTCGCGACCATCGCAAGCTGCGCGAAGCGGTCGGCGCGGCGAGCCTCCTTGACGGAGAGGTGCTCCTTCGCGACGTAGTCGCGCGAAGCACCCTCACCGTCGACGATGCCGCTCTCGCCGGCCGCCCAGCGTCGCAGCAGCGGCTCGGCACCGACCCCGAGCGGGGTCACGGCACCCACACCGGTGATGACGACGCGTCTCTTCATCAGCTGGCCCGCGCCACCACGAGGTCGATCGCGTCGCCGACCGTCTTCAGCGACTTCATGTCGTCGCCCTTCAGCTCCACGCCCCACTCGTCCTCGACGATCTGGGCCAGCTCGACGAGGTCGAGCGAGTCGATGTCGAGCTCCTCGAACGTCGCCGTGCGCGTGACCTGCTCGACGTCGGGGCCGAACGAGGCGAGCGCCTCGACGATGCGTCCTTCGACGGCTTCGGGGGTTGCAGCAGTTGCCATTGGGTCTCCTCTTGCGTGTTCGAGTTCAGGTCTCAGGCGGACATACCGCCGTCGACGGTCAAGGTTGCACCGGTGACGTAGCCCGCGTCGTCGGAGGCGAGGAAGCGGACACAGGCCGCCACCTCCTCCGGCGTCCCGGGCCGGCGGGCCGGCACGACCTTCAGAAGTTCGCCGTCGAGATCGGCAGTCATGTCGGTCTCGATCAGTCCCGGCGCAACCGCGTTGACGGTGACGCCGCGACGGGCGACCTCGGCGGCGATCGTCTTCGTCATCCCGACGAGTCCGGCCTTCGAGGCGGCGTAGTTCGCCTGGCCGGGGTTGGCGCGCAGGCCGACCACGGAGGCGATGTTGACGATCCGTCCGTGGCGTGCGCGCAGCATCGACGGGATCGCCCGCCGCGTCATGCGGAAGGCGGCGCCGAGGTTCGTGTCGAGCACGGCGTCCCAGTCGTCGTCCTTGATCTGCGGCGAGAGGTTGTCGCGCCGCAGACCCGCGTTGTTGACGAGCACGAGGACGGTGCCGAAGCGCTCCTCGAGTGCTCTGAAGTGGCTGTCGGCGATCGCGCTGTCGGTGATGTCGCCGCCGAGCGCGAGCGCCTGCCCGCCGGCCGCCTCGATCTCCGCGACGACGGCCGCGGCGGCGTCCGCGCCGCTGTTGTAGCCGATCCCGACGGGCCAGCCGTCGGCGGCCAGCGCCCGTGCCGTGGCGGCGCCGATGCCGCGCGAGGCGCCCGTCACGAGGGCGCAGCCTCTGCGCTCGGTGCTGCTCACAGCGTTCCTCCCCATTCGATCACGCCGCCGCCCCACGTGAAGCCGGCGCCGAAGGCGCTCAGCAGCACCCGCGCGCCCGGCCGCAGGCGGCCGTCGCGGCGCGCCGCGTCGAGCGCGAACGGTATGGAGGCGGCGGACATGTTGCCCGTCTTCTCGATGCAGTCGACGACTCTCGCCGTGTCCAGCTCCAGCCGCTCGCCGACCGCGCGGACGATCCGGCCGTTCGCCTGGTGGTAGACGAACAGGTCGATCTCCTCCAGCGTCAGCCCGGCAGCGGCGACCGCCTCGCGCGTCACCTCGGACATCCTGTTGACGGCGTGCTTGAAGGTCTCGTGGCCGTCCATCTGGAGCGTTCTCTGCTCGTGGGTGGCGTAGAGGATCGACGGCTCGGAGCCGTCGGCTCTCAGCAGGATCGGGCCGATCGAGCCGAGCTCCTCGGCGTCGTCGGCGTCGGCCGGCGTCACGACGACCGCGCCCGCGCCGTCGGCGAACAGCATCGCCGTCGCCTTCGAGTCGTGGTCGGTGATGCGGCTGATGAAGTCGGCGCCGATCACGAGCACCTTCGTCGCGCGGCCGGTCTCGATCTGCGCCGCGGCGAGCGCGACGGCGGAGAGGAACGACGTGCAGGCGGCGCCGACGTCGATCGCGCCGGCGCGCTTGGCGCCGAGCGCGTGGGCGACGAGCGGGGCGGCGTTCGGCGTGACCTCGTCCTGCGTCATCGTCGCGACCAGCACGAGGTCGAGGTCGGCGCCCTCCATCCCCGCCCGCTCGAGCGCGAGGCGGCCGGCGGCGGTGGCGAAGTCCGACAGCCGCTCGTCGTCGCGCGCGACGCGGCGCTCGCGGATGCCGGTGCGGGTGTAGATCCAGTCGTCGCTCTTGCCGATCCGCGCGGCGACGGCGTCGTTGTGGACGACCGTCTCCGGCAGCACGGCGGCGACCGAGCGCAGCGCGGCGCCGCGCGGGACCGCCGGCGACGGCGCCCCGAGGCCGGCCTCGGAGGGCGCGGTCGAGTCAGGCACTCGCTGCCTCCAGCTGCTCGGCCGTGACCGCCTCGACGTCGGAGACGGTGCGGCGCACCAGGCCGGTGAGGACCTTGCCGGGGCCGGTCTCGACGAAGCGTCTCGCGCCGCCGGCATGCAGCGCCAGCAGCGTCTCGCGCCAGCGGACCGGCTGCGTGAGCGCGTCGGCGAGGCGCGCGGCGACGTCGTCGAACGGCTTCGTCGTGACGGAGCTGACGACCTCGATCGACGGCGCGGCGAAGTCGACGGCGGCGAGCGCGGCCGCGAACTCCGGCACCGCCTCGGCCATGAAGGGCGAGTGGAAGGCGCCGGTGACCGGCAGCGGGACGGCGCGCAGGCCGAGGCCCTTGGCGGTCACGGTCGCCTCCTCGAAGGCGCCTCTGCTGCCCGAGAGCACGACCTGGTTGGGCGCGTTGTCGTTGGCGACGGTGAGACCGTGCGGCTCGGCGACCTGGGAGGCGCGCTCGGCGGCGCCGGTGCCCAGCAGCGCGAGCATCGAGCCGTCGCCGGCGCGCTCGCCCGACTCCTGCATCAGGCGGCCGCGGGTGGCGACGAGGCGCAGGCCGTCCTCGGCGCTCAGCACGCCGGCGGCGACGAGCGCGGCCAGCTCACCGAGCGAGTGGCCGGCGACGACGTCGGCCTGCAGGCCGGACTCGGCCAGCCGCTCCCAGGCGACGACGGAGGCGCAGTAGATCGCCGGCTGGGCGTAGCGCGTGCCGTCGTCGACGCGGGCGAAGGGATCGTCGCCGACGACCTCGAGCGCCAGCTCGATCAGGTCGGGACGGCGGGCGGCGACTGCGTCGCGCATGTCGGGCGTCTGAGAACCCTGCCCGGGGAACAACACGGCAGTGCGCTGAAGCTCGGTCACGACAGGGTGTTCCCTTGGAAAAGCACTGCGGTCTTCACTGGCCGCATCCTTGTGCGCGTTATGAGCCGCCACAACCCCCGTTGCATCCCATCCCCCCGGGTGGGGGGGCACTGACGGACCGCCGTGGGGCCTGTGTCACTTTTGCTGGGCTTTTGTGTAGCGCCGCAGCGTCCGGCGCGCGGCGGGCGCGCCGCCGCTCAGAACCGCTTCAGCCGAGCAGGCCGATGCGCTGCGCGCGCTGCACGGCCTCGGCGCGATTGCGCGCCTTCAGCTTGCGGTAGAGCGCGCTCGTGTGCTCCTTGACCGTGTGCGGCGAGAGGTAGAGCGCCTCGGCGATCTCGCGGTTGGTCGAGCCGGTCGAGATCAGGTCGAGCACCTCGCGCTCGCGCTCGGACAGCAGCGTCGAGGGCTGATCGGCCTGCGGCGGGAACATCGTCATCCCGAGCCCGACCATCCGCACCGCCATCGCGACGTCGTGCGCGCCCCAGTCCTTCGAGACGAAGCCCGACGCGCCGGCGGCCTTCGCGGCGTGCGGCGAGATCCGCCCGGCGCCGGAGATCAGCAGCACGCGCGTCTCCGGCGAGGAGGAGCGGATCGACTCGCAGATGTCGGCGCCGGACTCGTCGCCGACGAAGAGGTCGACGAGCGCGACGTGCGGGCGGTAGCGCTTCGTCAGCTCCAGCGCCTCGGTGGCGTTTCTGGCGGCGACGCAGCGCTCGACCCACGACTGCTCGCCGAGCAGCAGGCGGAAGCCCCAGTGGACGACGTCGTGGTCGTCGACTACGAGCACGCGCAGGCGGCGCTCGGACTCGATCGGCGCGGTCGGCAGGCTGTTCATCCCTCTTCAGTCTCCTCCACGGGAACCACGAGCCGCACCCGCCAACCGGGCGGCTGCGCGGTCTTCTCCGGGCCGAACTCGACGAAGCCGTTGTGCTGCAGCGCCTCGAAGCCGGCCAGCCGCAGCCCCATACCGCCGCTGCCGCTGACGCCGGCGGCGATCCCGCCGGTGATGCCGTCGTTGCGCACCTCCAGCGTGAAGGTGTCCTCCGCGCGCCGGACGGCGACCGAGACGCGAGACGGGTCGGCATGCTTCCTGACGTTGCGCAGCGCCTCGCCGAGGACCGACTGGGCGAGCCCTTCCAGTCTCCTCGGCACCTCGACGCTGTCGTCCCAGGCGAGCACGATCGGCAGGTTGCTCTCGCGCGCGTGGCGTTCCAGCTCCGCTCTCAGCGTCGTGCCGGTCTCGTACGCCATCGGCGCCAGCGGCCGCTCCAGCGCCGAGCGCAGGTCGGCGAGCGCCTCGCCCATCTCGGTGCGGCAGCGCTCGCGCAGCTCGGGGCTCAGGTCGGCCTCGGTCGAGAGCACGAGCGAGACGCCGAACAGGCGCTGCATCACGCGCTCGTGGATCTCGCGCGCGAGGTCGATCCGCTCGCCGAGACGGCGGGTGCGCTCCTGCTGACGGGTCGCGTTGCGCGCCGTGGCGGCGAGCGCGGCCGTCTTGCCGAGCGTCCACATCAGGTGGCGCTCGCCGTCGCCCAGCTCGAAGTCGCCGGCGCCGCGGTCGGCGACGATCACGCCGTAGCGGTGACCGGCGGCCGCCAGCGGCGTGCAGACGAGCGCGGTGATGCCGAGCAGCTGCGCGTAGTCGGGCGGGACCTCTCTGTCGATCGCGTCCGACTTGACGACGATCACGCGGTCCTCCAGCAGCGCGCGCTGGGCGATCGGCGCGTCGTGCAGCGTCGGGCGCAGCTTCGCCAGGCGCGTGAAGGAGATCCCGTGCGAGCCGACGGCGCGCACGCGCATGCGGCCGGCGTCGTAGAGGAAGATCGCGGCCCGCCGCATCGTCGTCAGGCGGCAGATCGCCTCGCAGATGCGGTGGTAGAACTCGCTCGACGTGGTGTCGCTCTCGATCTCGGAGAGCAGGTCGACGAACACCTCCAGCGGCTCGACGCCACCGAACATGCTCGGCTCATGAGACGGGCGCGGAGGCAGGGGCGACTCGCCGCTCAGAACGCTGTCAGCAGGTCGGGCGAGTGGAACGTCAGGTCGAGCGGGCATGTGCGGTGCAGCGAAAGGCGCAGCGCCTGCTCGGGCGTGAGGAAGACGTCACGCTCGTGACCACATGTCGTGCAGGCGCAGCGCGCACGACGATCGTACCGCCCGCCGTCGAGGGACCACCGTACGGCCGAGGAGAGGCAGACCGGACAGGCGAGCGCGGCCGCCACGAGGGCGCCGCTGTCGGCCGGGTAGAAGTGGGCGGTCTCACACGGCATGCCTGCGAGGTTCCTCCCCGTCGGCGGGGCTGAGAACCCGGCGCGCGGCTATTACCCCCCGTTTCGGGGGGAGCCCGCCGGATCAGGCCGCGGCGGGGATCTCGAAGCGCTGCCGCAGCTCGTAGAGCGTCGTGCGCTCGGCGGCGGGACGGCCGGCGGCGTGGGCCGCGGCGACGAGCTGGTCGGGGTCGAGCTTGGTGCCGTGCTGGCTGCCGGCGAGGCGGCTGATCGACTCCTCCATCAGCGTCCCGCCGAGGTCGTTGACGCCCCAGCGCAGCGCCTCGGTCGCCGTCTCCAGGCCCATCTTGACCCAGCTCGCCTGCACGTTGCGGATCGTGCGGCCGAGCGCGAGGCGGAAGACGGCCGTGTGCTTGAGGTTGTCCTCGCGGCTGATCTCCTCGACGCCGTGCGTGCGGCCGAGCAACGTCTGGAAGGGGATGAAGGAGAGCGGCACGAACTCGGTGATGCCGCCGGTCCGCTCCTGCAGCTCGCGGATCACGCGCATGTGCTCGGCCAGCTCCCACGGCTCCTCGATGTGGCCGAACATCACGGTGCTCGTGCTGCGCAGGCCGGCGGCGTGGCTCGCCTCGATCACCTCGACCCAGCGCGCGACCGGCAGCTTGTTCGGGCTGATCCGCTCGCGCACGCCGTCGTGCAGCACCTCGGCGGCGGTGCCGGGCGTCGAGCCGAGCCCGGCGTCGCGCAGGCGCGCGAAGATTTCGCTCAGCGGCAGCCCGTCGGAGATGTCCTGCATGTGCGCGATCTCCATCGGCGAGTACGCGTGCAGATGCAGCTGCGGCGCGACGCGCTTGGCGACGCGCAGCCATCTGAGGTACTCGTCGAACTCCCAGTCCGGGTGGATCCCCGACTGGATGCACAGCTCGGTCGCGCCGTAGTCGAGCGCGGCGTGGATCCGCTGCACGAACTCGGCCTCGTCGTGCTGATAGGCGTCGGGCGACCGTCTCCCCTGCCCGAAGCCGCAGAAGGCGCAGCCGACGGTGCAGACGTTGGAGATGTTGATGTTGCGGTTGACGACGAAGGTGACGAGGTCGCCGGCCAGCTCCGCGCGCAGCTCGTCGGCCGCCTCGCGGATCTCCTGCACCGCCTCCGGGCGCGTCTCGGAGAACAGCGCGGTCAGCTCGCGCTCGTTGAGCGCCTTGCCGTCACGGCCCTTCTCGATCGCCGGGCCGACCAGCTCTCTCTGAATCGCGAACGGCGCCTCGGTACGACCGGAGCCGCGCCGCGGGATGAAGCTCCAGTACTTCAGCTTCACCACGTCCAGCACACCCTGCGCCATCCACTCCTGGTCGATGTACTGCGGATAGACGCAGAGCCGCTCGGTCAGCGCGATCCCATCTCTCTGCAGTCTCTTGCGGATCTGATGCGGGCTCGGGAAGGGATGCTCGGGGCTGATGTGGTCGCCGTTGGCGGAGAGCCCGCCGAGGTCGGTCGCGCCGGCGGCGAGCAGCTCGTCCCACCAGTCCGCGAGGTTCGGCGGGATCTGGATCCCGACGTCGGGCATCAGCCGCCGCGTCTCCTGCACCAGCCGCTTCATGTCGGCGACGGTGACCGGGTCGGCCCAGCTCGGCAGCGGCAGATCGGGACGGCCGTCGGCGACGCCGGTGCGCCAGTAGTCCTTCGCCGCCTGGTCGGCGATCGCGCCGACGTCTCTGCCGTAGTAGCGGTCGTGCGGGACGAAGTTCTGGAGGATGATCTCCTGGATGTGGCCGTACTCGCGATGGACCTCCGCGAGCGCCTCCAGCGAGGCGATCCGCTCCTCCTCCGTCTCGCCGATGCCGACGAGGATGCCGCTCGTGAAGGGGATTCTGAGCGCGCCGGCGTCCTTGATCGTCTGCAGGCGGATCTGCGGGTGCTTCGTCGGCGAGCCGGCGTGGACGGTCTCCATCAGCCGCTCGGAGATCGACTCCAGCATCAACCCCTGGGAGGCGGTCACCTCGCGCAGGCGGCCGAGATCTCTGCGGTCGAGCACGCCGAGGTTGGTGTGCGGCAGCAGCCCCCGCTCCAGCGCCCGCTCGCAGGCCCACACGACGTAGGCGGTGAAGTCCTCGTGGCCGTACTCGGCCAGCCGTCTGGCGACGAGCGGGTTGACCTCCGGCTTCTCGCCGGTCAGGACCAGCAGCTCCTTGACGTTGCGCCGCGCGGCGCCGTCGATGATCTGCTCGACCTCCTCGGGCGTGTGCAGGTGCGCCTGATGGGTCGAGAAGGCGCAGTACTTGCAGTAGCACTGGCACGAGCGCGACAGCGAGAGCGTCAGATTGCGGCTGAAGGTGACCCGGCGCGCCATTCGCGAGCAGTGTAGAACGCCCGGCTCGCGAACAGTTCCATCAACGCCGAACTCACATCGCGCGAACGCCTCTCAGGAGAGCGTCCAGCCGCCGTCGATCAGGACCGGGGTCCCGTGGATGAAGGACGCCTCCGGGCTCGCGAGGTAGAGCGCGAGGTTGGCGATCTCCTCCGGCTCCGCCCAGCGGCCGGCGGGCGTGCCGGCGATCTGCGCGTCGACGTGCGCGTTGGCCTCCGACGGCACCCGCAGCGAGGCCGTCATCTCGGTCGCGACCGCACCCGGGCAGATCGCGTTGACGCGCACGCCGTCGCGGCCGTAGTCGAACGCGAGCTGCTTCGTCAGCCCGAGCAGGCCGTGCTTGGAGGCGGTGTAGGCCGCGCCGCCGCCGCCGGCGACGAACGACGAGATCGAGGCGGTGTTGACGATCGCGCCGCCGCCGCGGCCGGCCATGTGCGGTGCGATGCGACGCGCGAGCAGGAAGGGACCGGTCAGGTTGACCGACAGCACCCGCTGCCACAGCTCGAGCGAGGTCTCGTGCGCGGGCGCGTAGCCGTCGAGCACGCCGGCGTTGTTGCAGAGCACGTCGAGGCCGCCGGTGCGTGCGATCGCCTGCTCGACGGCGGCGTCGACCGCCGCGCCGTCGGTCACGTCGACGGCGAGCGCGAAGCTGTCGCGGCCGCCGCTCCCCGCGGACATCGCCGCGACGGTCTCCTCCGCCGCCTCAGCGCGCACGTCGACCGCCACGACCTGCGCGCCCTCGCGCTGGAAGGCGCGCGCCATCGCTCGGCCCATGCCGGAGCCCGCGCCCGTGATGAGCGCGGCCTTGCCCTCGAATCGCATCGTCTCTCCTCGGTCGGGGGGCAACCTCACCCCTCGCATCTCGTCCAGCGGCATTGTACACTCGATCGCGACGACGGCGAGGATTCTTCGCCGAACGTCGATCTTGATTGCACAAGACCAGGGGACACCGAGATGACGCCAACGCGCAAGACCGAGGAGGGCCCGCCGGCCGACGCGACCCATGTCGCGCTGCGAGACGTCGGCGCGCGGCTGCGGCGCGACCGCGAGGCGCGCGGCGTCGGCGTGCGCGAGCTCGCCCGCCGCATCGGCGTCTCCCCCAGCCTCATCTCGGCGATCGAGCTGGGCAAGGCGAATCCGTCGATCGGCACGCTCTACCAGATCGTCGACGAGCTGGGACTGTCCGTCGACGAGCTGATGCGCGAGGGCGGCGGCACGGCGCTCGCGGGCGGCGGCGCAGGCGGAGGTGGCGGTGGCGCGGGCGGCGGCGGTGGCGCCGGCGCCGGTCGCGAACCGGTCGTCCAGCGCGCCGGCGATGGGGGCGACGGCGGCATGGAAGGCGCCCTGCTGCGCGCGCACGCGCTCGTCGACGCACCGCTCGGCCACGAGCGCGACGACCCGGTCCAGCGCGTCGACTCGCGCTCCTCGGTCAACCTGCCCGGCGTCAGATGGGAGCGGCTGACCGCGCACGACGACGCCGCGGTCGACTTCCTCTACGTGACCTACGAGGTCGGCGCGGAGTCGTGCCCGGAGGACCACCTGATGCGGCACGGCGGCTACGAGTACGGCCTGATCCTCGAAGGGCGGCTCGGCATCCGCATCGGCTTCCGCAGCTTCGAGCTCGGCCCCGGCGACTCGATCTCGTTCGACTCGATGGAGCCGCACCGCTTCTGGACGCTCGGCGAGGAGCCGAGCCGCTCGGTCTGGCTCGTCGTGCGGCGGCGCAACGACCCGCGCATGGCCGAGCAGAGCTTCGAGTAGCGGACGGTCGCGGCCGCTCAGCCTTCCAACAGGGCGCGCACCGCGGTCGCGATCCCCTGCGCGTCCGGCAGCACCGCGGCCTCGAGCTGCGGCGCGTACGGCACGGGGCTCGCCGCCGCGCCGAGCCGGCGAATCGGCCCCTCGACGTCGTAACGCAGCCGCTCGTCGATGCGGGCGGCGATCTCGGCGCCCGGCCCGAAGGCCGTGACGGCCTCGTGCACGACCAGCGCGCGACCGGTCTTGAGCACGCTCTGCACGACCGTCTCGAGGTCGAGCGGGACGAGCGTGCGCAGGTCGACCAGCTCGACGTCAACACCCGCGAGCGGTCCGTCGTCGGCGCAGGCGCGCAGGACCTCGTCGACCATCCGCCCCCACGCGACGACCGTCGCCGCGGTGCCCGCGCGGACGATCCGCGCGCGCCCCGGCGGCAGCGGCGCGCGGCTGTCGAAGTCCTCGGCACGGCGGTTGTAGAGGCGGCGGTTCTCGACGACGATCACCGGGCCGTCGTCGCGCACGGCCGCGCGCGTCAGGTCGTAGGCGTCGCGCGCGTCCCCGGGCAGGAAGACCTTCAGCCCGGGCACGTGCGCGAGCACGGCCTCGAGGCTCTGCGAGTGCTGCGCGCCGCTGGAGCGGCCGCCGCCCGTCTGCGTGCGGAAGACGATCGGCATCCGCACCCCGCCGGCGGTCATGTACGGCAGCTTCGCCGCCTGGTTGACGATCGGGTCGAGGCAGACGGTCAGGAAGTCCATGTACATGATCTCGACGACCGGGCGCAGCCCCGCCATCGCCGCGCCGACGGCGGCGCCGAGCACGCCGGCCTCGGCGATCGGCGTGTCGATCACGCGCGCGGGTCCGAAGCGCTCGTGCAGCCCGCGCGTGGCGCCGTACGCGCCGCCGGCCGCGCCGACGTCGACGCCGAGCACGACGACGTCGTCGTCGGCCGCCAGCTCGTCGCCGAGCGCCCGCGCGACGGCCTCGACGTAGCGCGGCGGGCGCGTCGCCTCCCCGTCAGCCACCGACGTGCTCCAAGGCGCTCTCCAGCGGCGGCGGCGGGGCGGCCAGCGCCGCGGCGACGGCCGCGTCCATCTCGTCCTCGGCGGCGGCGCGGGCGGCGTCGAGCGCGCCCTCCTCGCCGCGCTCGCGCAGCGCCCGGCGCGCGACCTCGAGCGGGTCGCGCTCGAGCCATGCGGCCGTCTCGGCCTCGTCGCGGTAGGCGGCGGGATCGCCCTCGTAGTGGCCGTGGTGGCGGTAGGTCATCGCCTCCAGCAGCCGCGGGCCGCCGCCGGCGCGCGTCGCCGCGACCGCCTCGGTCGCCGCGGCGCGCACGGCGACCGCGTCGTTGCCGTCGATCCGCTCGGCCGCCGCGAGGCCGTAGCCGAGCGCCCGCTCCAGCAGCGGCGCGCCGCGCCACATCGCCTCGCTGTCGGTGAACTCGGCGAAGCGGTTGTTCTCGATCACGAAGATCACCGGTGCCTCCCACAGCGTCGCGAGCGTCAACGCCTCGTGGAAGGCGCCGGAGTGGACCGTCCCCTCGCCCGCGAACGCGACCGCGATCGCGCCGCTGTCACGCAGCCTGGCGGCCAGCGCGGCGCCGACCGCGATCGGGATCCCGGCGCCGACGATCCCGTTGGCGCCGAGCACGCCGACGGACGGGTCGGCGATGTGCATCGAGCCGCCCTTGCCGCCGCAGGTGCCGGTCGCGCGGCCGAACAGCTCGGCCATCATCGCGCCGGCGTCCGCCCCCTTCGCGAGGCAGTGGCCGTGGCCGCGGTGGGTCGTCGTGATCATGTCGCGCCGCTCGAGCGCCCCGCAGACGCCGGCCGCGACCGCCTCCTGGCCGATCGAGACGTGCACGAAGCCGGGGATGCGGCCGTCGCGGAAGGCGCGCGCGACGCGCTCCTCGAAGGCGCGGATCCGCGCCATCGTCGTCACGTCGGCGAGCAGCTCGTCGCTCATGCGAGCGCCTCGCGGAGCCGGAACTTCTGCACCTTGCCGCTGGAGGTCTTCGGCAGCTCCGCGACCAGCTCGAGCCGCTCGGGCAGCTTCTGGTTGGCGACCTCGCGGGCGCGCAGGAAGGCGACCAGCTCGGGCAGCGTCAGCTCGCCGTCGGCGACGACCACCGCGCAGGCGCGCTCGCCGAGGACCGCGTCGGGGTAGCCGACGACCGCCACCTCGCGCACCGCGGGATGCTCGAACAGCAGGTCCTCGACCTCCTTGGCGCTGATGTTCTCGCCGCCGCGCACGATGATGTCCTTGCTGCGGCCGCGGATCGTGACAGCGCCGTCGTGGTCGATCGAGGCGAGGTCGCCGGTGCGGAACCAGCCGTCGTCACTGAAGGCCTCGTCGTTGAGCGACGCGTCCAGGTAGCCGACGAACAGCTCGGGGCCGCGTGCGAGGAGCTCGCCGAC
>DATIOB010000235.1:0-3608 GCA_035473605.1 Conexibacter sp. | reverse complement strand
CGGCATCGCGCAGCAGACGAACCTGCTGGCGCTCAACGCCGCGATCGAGGCGGCGCGGCGGATCGCGGCCGGCGACCTCGCGGTCGAGGTGACGCCGAAGTCGGAGGCCGACGCGCTCGGCAACGCCTTCGCGGAGATGAGCGCGCAGCTGCGCTCGGCGCTCGGCGACCGCTCGTCGCTGGAGGCGCTGGTGGAGCGGATGGACTCGCTCAGCACGCACGACCTCGCCGCGCTGGAGACGGCGCTGGCGGCGGTCGCCGACGGAGACCTGACGGTCGAGGCGCCGATGACGACGACGGCGATCGTCGCCGAGGAGGGCCTCGCCGCCGGTCGCCTGGCGGAGATCTTCAACGCGATGCTCGCCCAGCTCGGCAGCTCGGTCGCGGGCTACAACGGCATGCGTGAGCGCGTCGCCGGGCTGCTGCGCCAGATCGCGACCGAGACGCAGGCGGTCGCGGCCGCCTCGCAGCAGATGGCGACGACCTCGGAGGAGTCCGGCCGCGCGGTCGGCGAGATCGCCTCCGCGGTCGGCGAGGTGGCGGCCGGCGCCGAGCGCCAGGTGCGCACCGTCGGCGAGGCGCGCGAGCTGACCGAGGAGGTCGTGCTCGCGACCCGCAGCTCGAGCCGCAACGCCGAGGAGACGGCGCACGCCGCGGAGGCGGCCCGCACGGTCGCCGAGCAGGGCGCGACCGCGATCGCCGAGGCGACCGACGCGATGCAGGCGGTCCAGTCCTCCTCCGCCGACGTGACCGCGACGATCCGCGCGCTGGGCGAGAAGTCCGGCCAGATCGGCGGGATCGTCTCGACGATCACCGGCATCGCGCAGCAGACGAACCTGCTGGCGCTCAACGCCGCGATCGAGGCGGCGCGCGCGGGCGAGCAGGGGAGAGGCTTCGCCGTCGTCGCCGAGGAGGTGCGCAAGCTCGCCGAGGAGTCGCAGGAGGCGGCCTCGTCGATCAGCGGCCTGATCACGCAGATCCAGCGCGAGACCGGTCGCGCGGTCGAGGTCGTCGAGAGCGGCGCGCAGCGCACCTCCGACGGCGTCACGACCGTCGAGCAGGCGCGTTCGTCGTTCCTGCAGATCGGCACGTCGGTCGAGGACATGAGCGGCCGCGTCGAGCAGATCGCGGCGGCGATCGGCGAGATCTCGCAGCGCGCGACGCGGATGGAGGAGAACATGGCCGAGGTCGTCTCGGTCGCCGAGCAGTCGTCGGCCTCGACCGAGCAGGTCTCCGCCTCGACGCAGCAGACCTCCGCCTCGACGCAGGAGATCGCGGCCTCCGCACAGGAGCTGTCACGCACCGCCGAGGAGCTGGAGCGGCTGGTCCAGCAGTTCAAGCTGGCGCGCGTGTAGGCTTCGCGGCCTGAGCTCCTCGTCTGACACCAGAACGCTGATCGAGCAGGCAGTCCGGCACTTCCTCGAGGAGGTGCCGGCGCTGCAGCCGCTGAAGCTCGTCGTTGGGCTGGAGCTGCGCGGCCGCGGCGACATCCAGATGTATCGCGTCGAGCTGCCCGGCCCCGTCGTCGCCAGAGACATCGCCTCCGACGCGAGAGTCCGCCTCGAGGTGCCGCGCGCGGCCTTCAACCAGCTCGCGGCCGAGGGCAGAGTGAGACAGTGGCGCGCGGCCTTCGAGCACGGTGACGCGAAGGTCACCGGCGTCGAGCAGATCATCAGACTGATCCGCCAGGTCGTGGAGAAGCAGGAAGAGCGCTCCCGCACCCGCAGAGCCCGAGGGCACTGAGCGCGGCCCTCAGGGGATGTCGCGCGTGCGGCCCTCATCCTCGTAGGGCCAGGGGCCGCGCGGATCCCACGACGTCAGGTTGAAGCGCAGCCGCGTCCAGAAGGACAGCTGCTCCCACTCGCAGTCGTACCAGTCAGGGCGGCCGAACTTGTCCTGGAAGACCCACGGCGGGAGGACAGGGCGACCGTCACGATCGTGGATCCATTCCTTCAGTCTCTCGGGCGCTATCGCCATGTCAGTCACCCTACGAGCGCGGTCAGCGCAAGTCCACACAGCACAAAGAGGATTCCGCACGACATCTCTGTGAGCAGCATGAGTACTCGCGCGTCGCCTGCGAGCAGCCGCCCCACCGACGCCACCGTCACGACCGCGCCGCAGATCGTCACGATCAGCGCGACGCCGCATGCCGGACCTCCGCGAGCGACGGCGCTGACCGCCGGCCCCGCCAGCAGCGCCAAGCCCGCCGCGCCGGCCGCCAGCACCGGGGCGAGACGGGCGCGCAGCGCTTGCAGACGGCGCTCGTGCGCGTCGAGCGTGCGCAGGGCGAGCGCGTAGAGGTGGGCGAGCGGGGCGGACATCGGACCGCAGCGACGCTACGGACCGCATCGCGGAGCGTGGGCGCGGGTTGGTGACGATGTCGCGGCGGGGCGCCCGCTTCGCCGCCGCTCGTCAACAGATCCGCGACAGAGGCGCCACAATCGGCGCACGAAGTGAGCGACGAAGGAGACAGAGGGGAACGATGCTGAGCCGGGAGAAACTGCTGCATCCAGCGACCGTGATCGCGCTCGTGGCGCTGTTCGTATCGCTCGGCGGCGTCACGTACGCCGCCGCGACGATCGGCACCAACCAGATCAAGAACAGCGCCGTCACGAACGCGAAGCTGCGCAACGGCGCCGTCAGCGGCTCGAAGCTGCGCAACGGCGCGGTCGGCCGCACGAAGATCGCCCGCGGCGCCGTCCGCGGCGACCGGATCGCGAGAGAGGGCGTGACGGCGCGCGAGCTGGCGAGAGGATCGGTCAACGGCGCGGTGCTCGCGGACTCCGCCGTCTCCAACGCGAAGCTCGGGCTGGCGGCGGTCACCGGCGTCAAGCTCGCCGACGGCGCGGTCGCCGGGACGAAGCTCGCCGAGAGAGGCGTCGCCGGCTCCAAGCTCGCCGACGGCGCGGTCGGCGCCGGGCAGCTCGCCGACAGAGCGGTCGCGACCGCCAAGCTCGCCGACGGCGCCGTCACCGCCGCCAAGCTCGCCCCCGGCACAGCGGTCGCCGGCAGAGGGCAGCTGCTGAGCGGGAGCACCCTGCTCAGAGGCGGCGCGACGACCACCGAGCTGCTGGCGCTGCCGGCCGGGAGAGTGACGGCCAGCTGCGCCGCCGGCAGAGCGACGCTCACCTACGCGGCGGCTCCCGGCAGAGCGCGGTCGGTCGTCGGGGCGGTCGAGGGCAGCAGCCCGACCAGCTCCGAGGAGGCGGTCACGCTGCTTCCCGGTTCGCTCGCCATCGTCCAGTGGCAGGCGGTCGTCGACGACGGCGTCACGACGGTCTGGGGAACGACGGCCGGCGACGGCTCGGCCTGCCGCGTGACGCTGCAGGCGCTCGTCTCCTGACGCCCCCGCGCGCCGGTCCCAAACCGGGGCCGGCGCGCGATCTGCTCTGGCAGGATGGCCCGCATGAATCGATCCCGACGCAGCTGCCACGCCGTCCCCGGCTCCAACGAGCGCTTCCTCGAGAAGGCGACCGGCCTCGACGCCGACGAGGTCTTCCTCGACCTCGAGGACGCCGTCGCGCAGGGCGAGAAGGCGAGAGCGCGCGCTGCCGGCGCGCAGGCCTATGTCGACCGCGAATGGCAGCCTGATCGCGTCAGTGATCGGTA
>DATIOB010000234.1:0-4780 GCA_035473605.1 Conexibacter sp. | reverse complement strand
GTCGACCGTGCGCTGGAAGTCGCGCGACGTCGCGGCCTCGGCGGCGCGGCCGGGGTCGCTCGCGTGGATCGCGGCGAGGTGCTCGACGAGGTCGTTCGCGATCCCGCGCGTCCCCTCCCAGTCGGCCGTCAGCTCGTCGCGCTCCGGTCTGCGCCAGACGTTGGGCGCGTGGCCGCCGAGCCGGTCCATCACGAAGAAGGGGCCGTCGAACGGCGACTGCTCCGAGGACTCGAAGCCGCGCACCGCCGGCGTCGGCGGCGACTCGCGCTCCAGCAGCGAGAAGACGCGGAACTCCTCGCCCAGGTCGGTGTCCAGCAGCGACCCGCGCGGACGGGCGCGCACGATGTAGGCGCGCTCGCCGTCGGGGTCGCCGGGAGCGCCGCGGTCGGGGTGGGTGACGCGGGCCGCGTAGGAGTGGCGCGACCAGCCGCCCTCCAGCTGCTCCAGGTAGGTGACGCGGCTGCTGTCGTCGGCGTCGCCGGCCGCCCGCATCGTCGCCAGCAGCGCGTCGGCCTTCGCCGCGTCGATCGCGATCTCGGTCGTTCCCGTCATCGCGATCCCCTCTCGACCGGCGCGGCCAGCGCTGCCTGCTCGCGGTCGGCCAGCTCGCGCAGGATCGCGCGCACGGCGTCGCGCGTCGCATCGGCGCCGGCGCGCGGCAGCGCCGCCAGCAGGTCGGCGACGGCCTCGCCGATCCGCAGCTGCTCGATCGCGGGATCGGCGAGCTGGTCGCGCGCGGCAGCGGCCGGCGGCCGCTCGTCGCCGGCGAGCGCGTCGAGCAGCGCGGCGCGCGTCCAGGCGCGCAGCGCGGCGGCGCCCTGCAGCTCGCCGGCCAGCAGCCGCGTGACGCTGTAGGCCGACAGCACCTGGCTGCGCTGGTAGTCCTCCAGCGCGCCGTCGGCGTCGGCGGAGGCGCGCAGCACGCGGCCGACGCCGACGAGCAGCTGCGGGGGTGTCAGTGCGTTGAACATGGGGCCTTCCGGTCGCCGAACGCCTCGATCAGCCCGAGCGCGCAGTCGCGCACGCGTTCGGGCGTGAGCGTGAAGCTCGGCACGTAGAGGATCGCGTGGTCGAGCAGGCCGTCGAAGCGGCGCAGGCCGGCGCGCACGTCGTCGGGCGTGCCGACGATCGCGAGCGCGTCGACCATCGCCTCCGGCACGGCCGCGATCATCGCCTCGTGGTCGCCGCGCGCGAACGCCTCGCGGATCTCCGCGCCGGCCGCGCCGAAGCCCAGTCTCTCCAGCAGCGGGCCGTAGGTCTTGACGGAGGCGTAGAAGGCGAGCTGCGCCGCCGCCTCGCGCCGCGCGACCGCGGGGTCGTCGTGGACCGCGGCGAGCAGCAGCGTCGCGACCTTCACCTCGCGCGGCGAGCGGTCGGTGCGCAGCGCGCCCTTCGCGATCGCCGGATGGACGACATCGGTCAGGTACGCGGGCGTCGTCAGCACGTGGCCGAGCAGGCCGTCGCCGACGCGGCCGGCGACCTCGATCATGCGCGGGTTGACGCCCGCGGTCCAGATCGGGATCCGCTCGCGCCGCGGCGGCGTCAGCTCGCCGGTCGGCGCGATCTTGAGACGGTAGAAGCGGCCGTCGTGGTCGACCGGCCGCTCGTGCAGCCGCCACAGCTCGCGCAGCAGCACGACCAGCTCCTCCATCCGCACCGCCGGCGCGTCGGGGTCCTGGCCGTGCCAGTCGGAGATCATCCGCCGCGTGCCGTTGCCGAGGCCCAGCACGAAGCGGCCGTCGGACAGCTCGTCGAGGTCACGCGCCTCGGCGGCGAGCGTCAGCGGGCTGCGACCGACGCCGTAGGCGATCGCGGTCCCGACCGTGCAGCGGCTGGTGCGGTGGGCCATCTCGGCGAGCGTGATCGTCGCCGAGCGGTCGTACAGCTCGGGCGTCCAGGCGGCCGCGAGGCCGGCGGCGTCGGCCGCGGCGGCGATCTCGCCGGCGCCGCGCAGGGTCGCGCCCTGGACCTCGATGCCGATCGTCGGGGCGGCCTCCATCAGCGCGCCGTGAACTGGGCCGGGCGCTTGGCGCGGAAGGCCGCCAGCGCCTCGCGGAAGTCCTCGCCGCGCGTCGCCAGCGTCTGGCCGCGGTTCTCGACCTCGACCGCCTGCGACAGCGAGCCGGCGTCGACGTTGGCGTTCAGCACGCGCTTGGTCAGCGTCACGCCGAAGGGCGTGTTGGCGGCGATCTGCGAAGCCAGCGCGAACGCCTCCTCCAGCAGCTCCTCCGCCGGCACGACGCGGTTGACGAGCCCGATCGCCGCCGCCTCCTCGGCGCCGACGAAGCGGCCGCTGAGCATGATCTCGGCGGCGTGGCCGAGCCCGACGACGCGCGGCAGCGACCACGACACGCCGACGTCGCCGGCCGAGAGCCCGATCTTCACGAAGGCGGCGTTGAAGCGGGCCGCGGGCGAGGCGAGCCGCACGTCGGCCGCCAGCGCCAGGCCCAGCCCGCCGCCGGCGGCGGCGCCGTTGACGGCCGCGATCACCGGCTGCGGCAGCTCGTGCAGCGCGACGAAGGCGCCGGCCCAGTGCTGCTGCCCGAGCATCATCTCGTGCGGGCTGAGGTCCGGCAGCGTCTCGGCGTCGTCGAGGTCGAGGCCGGCGCAGAATCCGCGGCCGGCGCCGGTCAGCACGACGACGCGCGCGTCGCGGTCGCGCATCAGCGCGCGCGTGAGGTCGTGCAGCTCGTCGAACATCTCGAACGTGATCGCGTTCATCCGCTCCGGGCGGTCGAGCGTCACCAGCACGACGCCGTCGCGCGGGCGCTCGACGCGCAGCGTGCGGTAGCCGTCGCCGCCGCTCACGCCGCGCTCCCGACCGGGCGCGAGGCGTCGCGGACGTAGTGGTCGGCCGGCAGCTGCGCGGCCTTGCGCAGCTCCATCCGCGCGATCACCTGCTTGTGCACCTCGTCGGCGCCGTCGCCGATCCGCAGCATGCGGTTGTAGCGGTACATGCCCGCCAGCGGCGTGTCGTCGGAGACGCCGGCGCCGCCCCACACCTGGATCGCGCGGTCGACGACGTTGAGCGCCATGTTCGGCACCAGCACCTTCGTGATCGACAACTCCTCGCGCGCGAGCTTGTTGCCGACCTGGTCGAGCTTCCAGGCGGCGTTCCAGGTGACCAGGCGCGCGGCGTCGATCTCGATCCGCGAGGTCGCGATGAACTCCTGCACGAACTGGCGGTCGGCGAGCGGCGTGCCGAACATCTCGCGCCCCGCGGCGCGCTGGCACATCAGCTCCAGCGCCCGCTCGGCGACGCCGATCAGGCGCATGCAGTGGTGGATGCGGCCGGGGCCGAGGCGGTCCTGCGAGATCTTGAAGCCGCTGCCGCGCGCGCCGAGCGTCGCAGCCTCGGCGGGGACGCGGCAGCCGTCGAAGGCGATCTCCCAGTGGCCGGGGCCGGCGGTGTGGCCGTGGTTGGCCAGCGGCCGCACGTACTCGAAGCCGGGCGTGTCGGTCGGGACCAGCAGCATCGTCGCGCGCGCGTGCTTGGCGGCGTCGGGGTCGGTCACCGCCATCACGATCGCGACCTGCGCGCCGAGCGCGTTGGTCGTCCACCACTTGCGCCCGTCGAGCACCCACTCGTCGCCGTCGAGGCGCGCGCGGCAGGCGAGCCCGGTCGGGTCCGAGCCGGCCGTCTCGGGCTCCGTCATCGCGTAGCAGGAGCGGATCTCCCCCTCCAGCAGCGGCTCCAGCCAGCGCTCGCGCTGGAGCGGGGTCGCGTGCTCGGCGAGGATCTCCATGTTGCCGCTGTCGGGCGGGGCGCAGTTGAAGACGTACGGCGCGACGAGCGTCGCGCGGCCCAGCTCCTCGCAGATCACGCCGTACTCGGCGTTCGTCAGGCCGGCGCCGTAGCGCTGGTCGGGCAGGAAGAGGTTCCACAGCCCCTCCGCCTTCGCCCGCGCGCGCAGCTCGACCAGGATCGCCGGGTAGGGAGCGCCCGCCGCGACCTCGCGGTCGAGCGCCTCCTCCGCCTCCCGCTCCTGCGGATAGACGTGCTCGCGCATGAACGCGCGCACGCGCTCCAGCAGCTCCTTGCAGCGATCTGTCGGCTCGAACTCCACGGTCTGCGCTCTCCTCGGTCGTGCTCGCTGCGAGCCTATGACCGGCTCGCGCCCGCGGCCATCGTCGGAAGCGCTAGTGCCAGCTCACACCGTCGGGATCGTCCCGCCGTCGATCGTGTGCTCGGCGCCGACGATCGCGCTCGCGCGGTCGGAGACGAGGAAGGCGACCAGCTCGGCGACCTCGGAGGGCTGCGCCGGGCGGCCGAGCGGGATGCCGCCGAGGCTGTCCATCAGCCGCCCGAGCGCGGCGTCGCGATCGAGCCTGTGAGCCTCCGCGATCCGCTCGACGAGCGCGTCGGCGGCGGTCGTCTGGATGAAGCCGGGCGAGACGACGTTGACGCGGACCCCGCGCGGCGCCAGCTCGTTGGAGAGCCCCTTGCTGTAGGCGACCAGCGCAGCCTTCGCGGCGGCGTAGGCGAGCGTCCCGTCGTAGAGCGGCATCCGTCGCTGGATCGAGCCGACGTGGACGATCTTGCCGCCGCCGGCGGCGACCATCGCCGGCGCCAGCGCGCGGTCGAGGCGGACCGCGGCGAGCAGGTTGAGCTGCAGCTCGTCGAGCCAGTGGCGCTCCTGGAGCGCGGCGAAGCCGCCCGACGGCGCGCTGGAGCCGCCGAGCGTGTGGACGACGATGTCGGGGGCGCCGTCGGCCAGCACCTGCGCGACGACCGCCTCGGCGCCGGCGGCGGTCGCCAGGTCGGCGGGGATGAAGCGCA
>DATIOB010000233.1:0-9311 GCA_035473605.1 Conexibacter sp. | reverse complement strand
CATCGACGCCGGCGACATAGCGCGTCCAACCGATCGCCCCGTCCGACGTCCAAGTCGGCGCGTCGTTCTCACCGTCGTAGTGGCTGACCTCGGTGACGCTCGCCGAGCCGGAGGTCGTGCGCGAAAGCGTGCGCGCGAGCGGATCGAGTTCATACGTCTGAGCAATGCCGTCCTGCGAGAGCGTCCGCGGCTGGTCATTGACGTAGTAGCTCGCCGTCAGCTCGTCGTCGACCGCAGCGGCGGGCGCTCTCGTCATCCGTCCGAGCACGTCGTGCGAGAACGACGAGCCACCTCCGCTGAGCAGCCGGTCGGCGCTGTCGTAGACGAGCGTCTGTCTCGTCGGCGTCGTGCTCGTCGAGCAGGCGCCGCCGGTGCCGGGCGGATAGACCGTCTTGGAGGTGCGGTTGCTGTTTCTGTCGTAGGCGTAGACCCGGGTCGTGCAGCTGCCCGCGGTTCTCTCCTCGACCCGTTCCAGTCGTCCGGCTCTGTCGTAGGAGTGCGTCCGGGCTCGGTCTGCGGTCGTCTGCTCGACGATCCGGTCCTGCGCATCGACGACGATCTGGTCTTCGACCCAGGTGCAGCTTCTCGCACAGTCCTGTTTGACGTATTCGCGAGCGGTCGCGATGCCCGCGGCGTCATACGACGTCTCCTGCACCACGCCGTTCGGCAGCTCCTGCCTGACGAGCGCGCCGTCGGCGTCGCGCGCTCCTCTGATGACTGTCCCGATCGTCGAATCGAGCACCGACGCGACGTTCCCTGCATCGTCGTAGCCGAAGGTCGTCGCGCCAAGCGTGTCGTTGGTCGAAGTCAGCCGCCCGTCCGCGTCGTAGGAGTAGGCGGTCAGCTCCCCGGTCGCGTCGGTATAGGTGTCGAGGCGGCCGTTGGAGTCGAACGTCCGCGTCACGACACGAGCAGGCGTTGCGCCCGCTGCCGCGCTCGTGGTCGACAGCTGCCGGCCGGTCGTCGTGCTGTAGCTGATCGACGTCGCCGGGACTGCCGTGCCGGGACCGGTCACCGCCGTGCCTGTCGGCCGGCCGTAGCTGTCGTGGCCCATCGCCGTCGTGCGCGTTCCACCGCTCGTTGCATCGGCGATCTGCGTGGTGTTCCAGTCGCTGTCATAGGAGAACGTCGTGACCGGTGCGGCCACGTCTCCGGAGGCGACGTCGACCGTGCGCTTGCACGGCAGCCCGGACCATGCCGCATCGTCAGCGGCAGCGGCGGTGCAACCGCCCGAGGCGGTGTCGACGCCGTAGTAGGCGAAGCGCGTCGATTGGCTGCCCCCTCTGTCGTATGCCGGCATCCGCCGCTCGCGCAACAACGGCAGGGTGTCGTCATAGATGTAAGAGGTGGCGAGATTGAGACCGCCGGGATCGGTGATGATGCGCGTTGGTCTGCGCAGCTGCCAGCCGCGGTTCGATCTTCCACCGCCAGCGAGGTCGTAGTGGTAGTCGTACCGCGTCACGCTGATGTCGGCCTGGACGTTGACGCCGCCCTCTTCGTAGTAGGCGAGCACGCTTCTCGACGTCGGCAGGTTGTAGGTCTGTCCATCGGTCGGACGGCCGTTGTCGTAGTCGTTGATCGTTCTCGTGCGTCCCTGCACCACCTGACCGGTGTCTCTGATCTTCATCGTGTGGATCGGACCGAGCGTCCACAAGAGGTTGACGCCGTCGTCGTCGTAGTGATTGAAGCTCATCCGTTCCAACGCAGCCGCCGCTGTGTCGGGCTCCGTCATCGCGCGCTCGCGATTGGCCGCCGTCAGCTCATTGATGACATTGCCGTGATCGTCATGCAGAGCCATCGAGAGCGCGCCGCCAGGCGACAGCTCGTTCACCTGATTGCCGTCGACGTCGAAGTAGCGAACCACCGCTCTCGTCCAGCTCACCGGCGCTTCCGCCGGTACCTGGCTGGGCGGGAAGATCGCCGTCGCATCGGTCGGCGCTCTGTCGTACTGCGCCCATCTCGCGAGCGTCGCCCGACTCATGTCGGCAGGTGCACCGGCACCCGTGAGCGGTACGTCGTAGGCGACCGTCCAGGTCGCGTCACCGGCGCTACCCGGCCGTCTGCGTGTGATCGACTTGAGACGTCCAGCGTTGCCGTCGCCCGGCGAGAATCTGTAGCCGAGTCTCCACGACTCCTCGCCAGGGGGCGTGATCGCGGCGAGACGGCCGACGCTGTCGTAGGTGTACGACGTCGCCAGCCCACCCGAGGCACGTGTGACGACTGTCGTCAGACGGCCGGTTCTGTCGTAACCGTAGGTCGCGAGCGCAACCTCAGAGGTCCCGCCGGTCGACTGAGCCGCGTTCCAACGGCCGAACCAGATTCTCTTCACGCGCGGCTGACTGCCGGTCGACGCGTCGTTGCCCCATTCGAAGCGGAGGTAGCGCGAGGCGTTGACGGCAGGATTGAGCGCGGCCGAGGTGACTCTCGTCAGGCGCAGGCGGCCGGCGGCGACTTCCCATGTGAAGCTCGGAGTCTGCGAGCTGCCCGCCTGCTGGAACTGCGTCGGGTGATAGCTCGGAGAGTCGGCCCCGTCGCGCTGGAACGTCGTGGTCGCGCCCTGCTCGTCGGTAAGCGTCCACGTGGTGCCGCTCTTGCTCATTTGCAGGCCGGGGTGCCCATCGTCGGGCTCCCACCCGGTCTCCACGCCTCTGTCGTTCAGTGTTCGTCTGAACGTGATCTTCCCTCCGTCGGAGAGCTCGACCTGGGCGTACTCGTATGTCCAACGAATGCTGTCGGTGATCGGCGTCCATTCCTCCGTCGTGAACTCGTGGTAACCGCCTACGGTGTCTGCTGGCGGGTCCTCGCAGAACGTCTCCCATTCATCTGGCGCGACCTCCTCCTCCCAGCATTCGGGCTCGGCCGGCATATCGGGCGCTATCTCGAACGAATAGGTTCTCGGTTGTCTGACCCAATTGGTGACGTCCTCCACTGTCACCTCGCTGTAGTTGTAGAGACGCTTGTACGACATCGCCCCGCCATCAGCCTCGAAGCTCGCTGCCCAGTGCGGCCCAAACATCTCGGCATCGCGTGTGCTCGTTCCGCGGGAGTGGAACGTGCGCGAAACCGACAGATCAGAGAGCCAAGCTCTCGCTGTGACGTCGGTCGACGCCATCGTGAAGTCGCCGGTCAACAGGTTCACAGCTCCCGGTCCGATCTCCGTACTTGCACTGGCCTCGGGATTGCGCCGGTCAATCCGGAAATTCACTTCTCTCGTAACACCGCCGGTGGTCGGTGAGCTCCCACCGTCGGCGACGGCTCGCACGTGCACCGAGCCGTCGACATCGCCCCCTGGAGTGGCCTGCAAGTCCCAGACGAGCGGGATCGTGTCGACGCCGCTTCCGCTGGTCGATCTGACGAACGGGATCTCTCTGCTGGCGGGAACGGTCGAGCCCGAGACCGGTTCGCTGTACCGCAACGCCTCGAGCGGAATGTCCTGCCAATCGCGCCTATCCCCGGCGACGTACTGAAAGCGCGCCGAGACGCCACCGGTAGCAGTGTGGGCCAACAGCGGCACGCGTCGGCCGGTCATCTCGCCCTCATAAGGGCTGAGCACCTTCGCCGATGCTGCACGCTGGATACTGGTCACCTCGAGATACGGGCGCTTCGACACGTCGGAGTGAGTAGTCGAGGCGATTGACACCAGTCCTTCCGGACAGTCGATGTCCACCCAGTACAAGCAGCTATAACTGTCGGTCTCGGATATCGAGTTGAATTCAACGATCAGGCTGCGCGGCGCATCCTCGGTGATTGTAAGCGCGCCCTGTGCGAAGCCTCTGGTCGCGTTGGAGCGGTTCTGCTGCCACGCGGAGACAATCGACCGCATGTTGAAGGCGACCGGCGCTCTCACTGGCGAGTCAGCGGCTTTCGCGTATCTCCAATAGTCGTGATAGCTCGCGTCTGAACCCACAACGGCGCGCAGACCCGTCGCCTGCCCGGTCCACTCCGACTCCTTGTAGACGACGAGTTTGGCCGAGTCGATGACGTCGTCGTTCGTCAAGTAGCCAGTGATTGGGGGAAACGTGACCGTCGCGCCTTGTTCGCGATAGATCCAGTTTGCCGCCGTCGCGGTGTCGTCGATTCCGACGTTGTACGTCGGGCGATTGGCGTTGTTGCAGTCAGGTGTCGATTTCTCGTACTCCTGCTGAAGGTCCCCCAACAGGACCGTCTGCGCCGTGACAAAACAAGAAGTCGTCGCGTTCGTTCTCGTCAGCGTCAACGTCGGGTCCACCGTGATCGGGAAGCGGCGCTCGGACGACTCCATCCACGTCTCGTCCAACGCGAATTCGACGCGGTACGCGCCCGCCCCCAGCGAGCTGAGTCGATAGCGCGGGACCGGTGCTGTCGCAGCAGGCGTTGCGCCATCGGTCACGACCGGCTTGGGCAGTTCGAACAGGCCTCTGCTGTCACGTTCGACAGTGACCGAGCCGTCGGGCGTGAGCCGCGCTCGCAGGCCCGCGGACAGTTCGAGGCGGTATGCGAACGATCGTCGCGACGTGGCATCGGCCAGAGTCAGTGTCTCCTTGACGCCTTCGGGCACGGCCTGCAGGGTGACGCCCACGCCTGGGAATGCGTCGCGGTAGGTGACGACGTCGTCGCGAGCGGCACCGCTCGCCTCGGCGTCCAGCAAGCGCATCCGCACCATGCCGTCGGCGGTGGTCAACTGCGCGACCTGCCCGACTCCGTCGCCCATCGTGCGCGGCAGCGTAACCTGCGCCGGGCCCGCGGCGGCGGTGTACGCGGCACCACCGGCAGCCAAGCTCAGCGTGTGGTCAAAGGCATTCCAACTGCCGTCAGCCCCGCGCCAGCGCACCGGTGACGCGCCGATCCGCGTGACCCGGTCGCCAGATCTCAGCTCCCATGTTGTCGAGTTCGCAGTGCGTCTCCCGACCACCTCTCGCACGGCGCCTTGCGGAGCGGGGAGCCCGTTGGCCCCTGCCGCCGCCGGAACCGGCGCAAGCGCAGCGAACATCCCTGCCGCCAGCGCGCCCAGACGGACCTTCATGCTGCCCCCTGATCGTCGACACGGCGCCTGGTACGCCGTCATCGCCGCAAACCTAACGCGGTGGCGCGCAAGCGCTCACTATCCATTCGTCCAACCTTTCTCCGGTGGCTCGGCGTGGGCGTCTTGGAGGTTTGCCGGTGCAGAGGCTGCACAACGCAGGAGGGCCCCGCCGAAGCGGGGCCCTCCTGTCACGACGTCAGCTGAGGGATGGGCTCAGCGGACGACGAGCTGGGCCGCCTTGACGGCGGTGCGGGCGTTGCCGCTCGCGTCGATCGCGCGGACGGAGATGCGGTAGGTGCCCTTCGACAGCGCGCCGAGCTTGACGGACCACGTCTTGGTGCCCTTCGCGACGAGGCCGCTGGCGCCGGCGCTGATGCGCGCCTTCGTCAGGGCGCCCTTCGGCGTCAGGTAGCGGAATCTGCCGCCGCCGACGCCCTTGGCGACGGTGACCTGGACCGAGGCGACCTTCGCACCGCAGCCCTTGTCGGCCGCGACGCCGCGGACGAGCTGCTTGCCCTTGGCCGTGATGCGGGCCGTCGGGGCGATCGTGTCGACGCACTCGGCGTCGTCGCCGACCGCCATCGGCGCCGCCGCGTTGACGGCGAGCACCGTACCGGCCTTCTCGACGGTCGTGCGCGGGCTCGTCTCGATCAGGTCGATCGGCTGCACGAGCGCGGGAGCGCCGTTGCCGTCGGCCAGCACTCTGGAGCCGCCGACCGCCTCCTGGAAACGCACGTCGGACAGCTCGATCGAGCCGCTGGCCGGGTTGCCGGCCTCGCCGAAGCGCAGCTCCAGCTTGCGCACCTTTCTGAGGTCGACGCCCTGCGCGGCGAAGTCGCCGAGCGGAATGCGGATCTGGTTGAGGACGATGTGGAGCCGCGCCGTCGTCGCACCGGTCGACGGCTGCAGCGCGTTGCCGTAGCGATCCTCACCGGCCGCGACGACGCCCTCGATCCCAGCCGCGTCGGTCAACGCGATCGAGAAGTCCTGCTCGGCCAGCGACGGGTCCCACTGCGCCTCGCCGCTGCGATCGGGGTTGCGGATGTCGAAGAAGTTGATCGCCGCACCGAGCGCGAGCGCCTTGAAGCCGCTCACGTCGCCGAGCCCAGCCGGGATGCGCGTCGCCAGCGACGCCGGTCTGCCGGTCGCCGTGACCGGGTCCTCCCACGCCGCCGCGAACTGCAGGCCGTAGGAGTGGTTGACCGGCGCTCTCTCGCGCACGCCCGACTGACCGCCGAGCGCGTTGACACCCGGCAGCGGACAGCCCTTCTTCGCCGTCGGCCAGGTGCCGAGGCCGATGTTGCCAGGCGCGAAGTGGTCGGGCTCGGGGTTGCACCAGTCGAGGCCGCTCGCCGTCGTCGCCGGCACCGGCGTGATGCCGCCGTCCGCCGTGTACGGGTTGGCGAAGCCGCTCGCCGTCAGCGCCGTCCCGACCGCGCTGGTGCCCAGCGGCGCGTCCGGATCGGGCGTGATCACGTCCCGCCGCTCGTCGGCGCCCGGGAAGTACGATGTCATCAGGCGCAGATCGCACGCGATGCGGGTGCCGGACGTGCTCGTCGGGCAGGCCGACGACGGCAGCTGCTCGTGGTCCTCCTCGGCGCTCAGCTCGCCCGTGACGTACGGCTCGTAGGCCGTCTCGCCGCCGACGTAGCGACGGAAGAAGGTCGCCATCGTGGCGATGCCGACCTTCGGCTGGTCGCCCATCAGGGCGGGGTCGCCGAGGCCGCGCGTCTCTCTGTCGTAGGTGCCGCCGCTGAGGCGCAGGTTGCCCTCGACCTGCGAGCCGCAGACGACGTCGGGGCCGGTGCCCGCCGGGTCGTCGCCATCGACGTACCAGACAGTGTTGAACCAGTTGTGGTTGCCGCCGAGGACCGACTGCTGGATGCGCGGGAACGGGTCGCCGGGCAGGGCGTACTGGCCGCGCTCGTAGAAGCGCGCGCCCTGGAGGTTGGAGACGTCGCCGTCGCAGTACGGCAGGATCGCGAGGTGCGGCACGCCCCACGGCGTGCTGCGCTCGTAGTCGACCGGCGCGAGCGCGATCACGCCGCGCAGGTTGTAGCGTCTGCCCGGCGCCGGGCGCGTGCGGTTCCAGTTGATGAAGCTGGTGACCGCGTCGCCGCCGCGCGAGTGACCCATCAGGCCGACTCTGTCCATGTCGAGCCTGCCGACGAGACGGTCGCCGATGTTCGCGTTCGGCCCGTCGGCCAGCGGCGCGGCGTTGGCCGCGGTCAGCATGTCGAGCGCCGCGGCGATCAGCAGCCGCCGCTGGTGCATGCCGGAGGCCTGACCGTCCTGGAACGCCATCAGCTGGTCCTGGTCGAGCGAGAGGACCGTGTAGCCGTGCGAGGCGAGGTTCTCGCCGAGGTAGGCGTAGCCTCTGTCGTTGCGCTTGAAGACGGTGCAGAACGGCGAGCTGCCGCTGTCGCACTGCGCATGGTTGCCGTGCACGAGCACGAGCACCGGGGAAGGCGTCGCGCGGTTGCTCGGGTAGTAGAGCGAACCTCGCAGCTGCAGGGTCACGGCCGCCGCGGAGCCGGTCGGTGCCCCGCCGCTGGAGGACGGCTCCTGCAGGTCGACGGTGCCGGCGCGGAACGGGTCGAGGGTCGTGACGCCGTACTGACCGCGGGCAAGCGGATCGGGTGCCTCGGCGCGTGCCGAGGCGGCGACGAGCGCGAGCGCGAGGCTCGCGAGCACGAACGCCGCGAGCGCTCGGAAAGGCGATTTGACGATTGTCACCAGGTCTCCGTGAGATCAGTTGTGGGGTGGCGAGATCGCCGCGTTCCGGTGCGGTCGTAATTCGCCGGTCGTGCCGTCGATGCGTCGGTCGCTCGCGGGAGCTGACCCGTCTGCGTGCGCTGGACCCTCAGCGGTGCTCACGCATGACGAGCCCCGAGCGGCCGGGTCTCACAGGCGACGCTCATCTTAATGACGGTCATTGCACGGTCACCTATCCCCCAGGCCAAATCGTCACGGAGAAACACGTTCCGCAGGGATAAGAAGATATGGACGTTTTGTCCACTATGTTGCACAGGCCCTCAGCCGGCCCGGCGAGCGGCGCCATTCCGGGGCGTCGAGACAGCTCCCGTGCCACCCCATCCCCTGCGTGCCCCTGCGCACGGGTGGCTCTCTGTCGACCCCACACGAGGCTCACCCCACACCCATGACGCAACGAACCCTCCGCCGCGCGCTCCGCGCAGCAGCCGTCTGCGCGGTGCTTCCCGCGCTGACGCCGGCGGCCGCGTCCGCGTCGACCTTCACGGTCGACGACGACAAGGCCCAATGCCCGAGCGCCCCGTTCACGTCGATCCAGGCGGCCGTCGACCAGGCTGCTCCCTGGGACACGATCATCGTCTGCGACGGCCTCTACGAGGAGCAGTCGACCCCGGCCTCTGGCACCGGCTCGCCCTCGCAGGCCGGCTCCGTCAACGGTCTCACGATCACCAAGCCGCTGACGATCAAGGGCACCGGCGCCGCGAAGGTGACGATCGCCCCCAGCAGAGCGATCGTCGGCGCCACCCTCGCTGGCAGCGCGCCGTACCTGCGCGACGGCGGCGGCAACGTCGTGACGATCTCCAAGCAGTCGCGTGACGTCACCGACATGAACACGATGTTCGTCGACATCTCTGGTGTGACGATCACTTCTGGTGACTACTACGCCGAAGCCGGCGTCGCCTTCTTCAACACCTCCGGCGCGATCAGAAACTCGGTCGTCGGGCCGCTGCTGCGCGCCGTGGACGGCACCGAACTGGCCGCCAGACCGCATGGCTGGGGCGTTGTCGTCACCAACCACTATCAGGGGGCCGAGGCCGGTCCGCGACGCGAGATCTCGATCGAGAACAGCCTCGTGACCGGGTACCAGAGCGGCGGGGTGCTGTTCGACGACGCGCGCGGCGCAGACGGCGCGCCGGAGACGCTGCAGCGCTCCGGGATCGTCTCCTACGGCTTCATCAGAGGCTCGACGATCAGAGGCAGCGGCGCCAGCGAGCTGATCCCGCAGACGGGCGTGCAGTACCACGCCGGTCAGCGCGGCGGCGTCTTCAACAGCTCGATCGCCGACAACTACTTCAGAAGCGACCAGCGCAGATCGGTCGGCCTGCTGTTGACCGACGCCGAGACCGGCGTCGACCCGGCCAACCCGGCGCAGCGCGCGCTGCGCGTCGAGAGCAGCTCGATCACCGGCAACGGCTACGGCGTCTTCAACGCCGACGCCGCCAACAGCGCCGTCCGGCTCGGCGCCCCGATCTCGTTCAGAGCGGCGGTCACGGCCACGACCGAGAGCTACTTCGGCTGCGCCGCCCCGATCGTCGGC
>DATIOB010000232.1:0-10782 GCA_035473605.1 Conexibacter sp. | reverse complement strand
GAAGGGGCTTCGATCTGCTGCGCGCGTCCGGGTCGCGTGAGGACCGTGGGTAGCGCGACCGCCGGTTCCGGCGGCGCGGGTTTGCGGGAAAGGTCTTCTGCATGAACGCCCGTGCGTCGATGGCCCCCCGCGCCGCCGGCTCGCGCCGCCGCTGCTCGCCGCGCTCGCGGCGGTGCTGTTGACCGCCAGCGAGGCGGCGGCGGAGGGGATCGTCTACTCCCGAGCGCCGGAGTTGTGCGCGGTCGATCCCGCGACCGTGATCTCGGCGGTGATCACGGTCGACGGCGCGGCCGCGTCTACCGCTGGCCGACCGTCACGCGTGACGACGCGACGGTCGTTGCCGCGCGCGGCAACGACCTGCTCGTCGGCCCCAACGGCGTGAACCCGGCCGAGCGGCGCGCCGGCTGACGACATGAGCGACGCGGCGATCACGCCCCGACGGCTCAGCGGTCGCCGAGAGCCCCTCGTTCGTCGAGAACCGCTACGGCTGCTCGTTCACCGGCGGCTGCGCCGCGCGGCCGGCCTGCACCGGCGTGGTGACACGATCGGGCTGGTGGGCGTGATGGTGACGGTGGCGCCCGGCGAGAGATGGCCGAGCGCGCACGCGATCGGCCGGCCTCTACCGCAGCACCTTCGGTCGCGCAGATCGAAGTCTGGAAGATGGTTTGCAAGTCTGGAAAAACACTGGTAGGTTGTCACTCGCATGACTGAGACGACACTCGCCCAACTGCTCCATGAGGCCTCCCGGCTCGCCGCAGAGGCCGCCGACGCCGCCAGCCGGGGAGACGTGGACACCGCGCTCCGTTTGCACACGGAGGCCGAGGCCACCGGTCGCCGCGCTCGCCGCTTGGGCCAGCGACGGTCTGACCGGGCGGCGGTGTCGCCTCGTGGCCCGAGTAGCCGTCAGCGCGCAATCGCCGCGCTGACCGAGCTGGGCGTCGCCTGCTCCCCGCGAGAGATCGCCGCCTACGCGGCCGCTCGCATGGGCGAGCCATTCGACGTGCGCGCGCTCGCCTCGATCCGCCGCGACGAGCGGCGCTCGTGGAACTCCGGTACCCAGCGCGACTGCTACATCGTGCCGACGCTCGAGGGACCCTGGCTGGTCGCCGGCCGCGGCCGCTTTGGGCTGTCGCACTGGCCGCTCTGGCAGCGGATCGTCGGACCGCTCAGCCCGCGGGCCGACCACCTCCGCGCTTGCCGCAACCTCGTCGAGCAGGCGGAGCGGCTGCGCCCGCTCGATGCCGGCGCCGGCGAGCGGCTCGGCGCCCTGCTCGCGCAGTACGCGCGCAGCATTCCAGGCGCCCTCGAGCAGCCCTGGAGGCTGGGAGCCCAGGTCAATCACGAGCACGTCCTGATCGCCGTCGAACACGAACTCGACCTGATCGGCGAGCAGGACGAGATCTGGCGCCAGCAGCAGGCGGAACGCGCCCACGGCCAGCTGAGTGAGGAGCAGCGCGCCTGGGGCGCCACCCCGCCGCATGCGATCGAGGTGGGCGATGACTGACCGGGTGGAGCGCGTCGCGAGCAGCCTGCTCGGCAGCGCGCCGTCGAAGACCCCGAGCGTCCGTGCACTGAGCTCCTACGCGAGCCACAGCGACTGCGCGACGGCGAGCTTGGCGTTCGCCGCCCGCGCGGACCTCGACCGCATGTGCACCGGCACCGACTACGAATCCCCGATTGGTCAGGACCCGCAGGCGTTCCAGCGCGGCCAGACCTTCGAGGCGATGCTGAAGGGCAACGGCTACGGAGCCCTGCTCGACCTGCTGCGGGAGGAGGCCAGCTTCCCGCCGACAGCTGTCCGGATCGAGGACCTGCGCACCCGCTACCCGCGCGGCACGGGCGGCCTCAAGCTCCGCGCCCGCGAGACGCGGCGGCTGCTGCAGGCGATCGCGAACGGCGAGGATGAGGCGCCGAACCTGATCGACGGCGCCGTGATCACTGGCAACGTCGCCGGCGAGGTCGCCTACTACGAGGCCGACAGCCTCGCCGCCATCGCGGGCGGCAAGCTGCACGTGGGCGAGATCAAGTCGTTCGCCTACACCGACGGGCGTTGCGATCCGGAGAAGTTCGGCGCGGCCTGCGACCAGGCCGCGTGGTACATCCTTCTCTGTCGCCGCGCGCTGCAGGACATGGGGCTCGATCCGCACGTCGTCTCCGACGAGGCCTTCATCATCCTGCCCGTCGGCGTGGGGCTGACGCCGACACTGCTGCGCCAGAACATCGCCGGCAAGATCCGCCGCGCACAGACGCTGCTCGAAACCGCCCCGGACCCGGCCGAACTGCTGGCACTGCACGGGCCCGATCTGCAGTTCCCGGGCAAGGAGCTCGACCCGCAGGCGCGTCTGGACGTGCTGGAGCGCCTGCTGGACGCCGTCGGCACCACCTACCGCCCGGACTCCTGCCTGCGCGACTGCGGTCTCGCCCAGCTGTGCCGCGCCCGCGCCCACGATCGGAGCCTCCCCCAGCTGTGCGGCAGCCAGGTGCTCCGCAACCTGCCGGGCGTCGGCACGCTGGGACGCGCGGCCGAGCTGGCAGCAGGCGCAGCGCCTGGAATCGGCGAGGACCACGCCGCACGCGCCCTGCGGCAGGCCAGCACCGTCTACGACCGCGTGCTCGCAGGGGGTGCGCTTTGAGCCTGTCCGCGATGCTCGCCGCGCGCGCGCACCTTGACGGTCGCGCGCTGCGCACCGCACAGCTCCGCCACCGCGCGCTCGCCTCCGAGCCGTTCGGGATCGTCGCCTGGCAGCTCGGCGCGGAGCCCTACACAATCGCCGCGCTCGGAGCCGGAACGCGCGCAGGCGGGTACGAGCTCCACGTCCCGGGCTTCCCGCTCAACCGCGACCTGCTGTTCGCCGCGACACTCGTCTTCGCCGAGCAGTTCTGCACGTGGTTCGAGTCCGTCGCCGCCGGGCCCGGCCAGGAGACCACCCACTTCGGCGGGTCGCTGCACGTCCCCGACGAGCTTCCGCAGATCCTTGTCGCGAACGTCGAGACGATCGGACTGCTCGGGCGCCTCGGACGGCGGCTGGCCTACCTGCCGACCGACGGGGATCGGCCAGCCGACCCGCTGCTTCCCCGTCTCGGCCGTCATCTGATGTGGATCGCCGACTACGCGCAGACCCCTGGTCAGCAGTTGATCGTCGCCGCCACCGATCTGCTCGCCAGCCACTGGCAGACCGCGATGAGCACCTACGAGCTCGGCTCCCTCGCGGCGCTCGACGCGTGGGTCGACCCGCCCGCCGGCACGCACGCGTTCCACGCCGCGGCCCGCGCCGAGCGGTTCCCCGTCGGCCCGCGACCGGAGCATGGCGAAGGCGACGAGGCGCAGCAGCTGATGCAGGCATTCAACGCCGCGCGCGCCGGCAGTGTCGATCCCGGTGTCGTCACGACCCTGCTCGGACCCCTGCGCACGTTCTACGACGGCCTCGTCGCCGGGACGTGGGAGCTGATGTGGCTGGCCGCCGAGCGCGAACGGGCCTGGCCGGAGGCTCCCTCGGTCGAACGCCGTGCGCGCGAGGATCGCATCGCCTACGCGGCGCACGTCGCGTGGATGGACGGACCGGTCCAGGGCCGGCGTCGCGCACGACGCACCCCCCGCGCAGCCGCGCTGCGCCTTGGCGAGCTCGAGGCGGCGCAGTCCATGTGCGTCGCCGAGGAGGCGATCGACGACCCGCTGCGCATGACGCCGGTCCTGCTCGCCGGGAAGGCGCTCGCCGGAGAGATCATCGCGTGCGAGGCAGACCGTCGCGAGCGCATCAACAACCGCAACCTCAAGCGGCCTCGCGTGACGCTGCAGACCGACGAGCCGTGCGTCATGCCGATCGGCAAGGGTCTCTGGTGGACCCGAGCGGCAGGCGAGAAGGAGTGGACCGTCGAGCGGATCGCGCCGATGGAGACGGGCGGCTCGACGATCGCGCTCGTGCTGCAGACTAATCGCCAGTTGTCCGCCGGCCTGCCCGTCGTGGGCGAGCGCGCGTGCTTCTCCGAGCTCAACACGCGCGACAGCCACTCACTTTACCTGCCGTCCGCGGCACCGTGGACGCACCGCCCCGCCGACTCGTCGTTCGCAGATCCGAGCACGGATATCGAGCACACGGACACGGAGAACGAGGAGGCCGCGTGACCCATTTCGACCAGACCGTGATCGACGCGGCCGACACCATCGCGCGTGCTGTACGCGAGGACTTCATGGGCATCGCGGACGAGGGCGCCGTCACCTTGACCGCGATCGCCGGGGCCGGCAAGAGCACGTTCGTGCGCGACACCGTCAACACGTGCACGTCGGCCGGGATGCGCGTCGCCGTCGCCGCGCCGACGAACGAGCAGGTCTTCAGCCTCGTCGCTTCGATCGCCGACAGCGACCCTGCGCAGGCGGTCGCGTACGTGCCCGCCCAGAGAGTCGAGCTGCCGGCTTGGGCGCAGCGCCCCAACGTCCAGATCGTCCGGCCGGCTCATCAAGCCGGCAACGCCACGGTGGTCGTGGGGACGATCGACAAGCTCGCCGCCGCGCGCAACCCGCGCAACTCCGGGGTCCCTAAGCTCGGCACCTTCGACGCACTCATCATGGACGAGAGCTACCAGGCGAGTGCCGGCCGCTACTACGCCGTCGCGGACATCGCGCCCCGCCACCTGTGCGTCGGCGACGGCGGTCAGATCCACCCGTTCACGACGGTCGAGGCCGGGATGCAATGGCGGGGGCTGGGCGAGGATCCCCTGCAGACGGCCGTCGGCGTGCTGCGCGCCAACCATCCGGAGACGCCCCTGCACCGCTTCCCGATCACGCGGCGCCTGGACAGCCGCGGCGCGCACATCGCTCGCTGCTTCTATCCGTCCGACCACGTCTTCGGCGCGGCCGTGGCCGACGGCGTCCGGCAGATGATGCTCGGCTCGATGGTCGCACCGACGGCCCGGGACCGGGCGCTCGACCACGCGCTGGACCTGGCCACCGAGCGGGGCTGGGCGCACCTCGAGCTGCCGGCGCGCCAGGTCCTCACCTGCGATCCGGACACCGCGGAGGCGATCGTCGATCTGCTGATCCGCCTGCGCGGCCGCAACGCGCGGCTGGTCTGCGAGCGGCAGCGCACGCCGGCACCCTTGGAGTTCGCGCGCGTGGCGGTCGGCGTTGCCCACAACGACCAGAAGGACCTGATGCGCGCCCTCCTCGACGCCGTCGGCTTGACGACGGTCGTCGTCGACACCGCAAACCGTCTCCAAGGGCTCGAGTTCGACATCTGCATCTGCTGGCATCCCCTCGCGGGCCTCGACGAAGCCGACGAGTTCCACCTCGAAGCCGGGCGGATGTGCGTGCTGTGCACGCGGCATCGCCATGCATGCATCGTCGTCGGACGCGCCGGCGACCGCGAAGTCGTCGAGACGCTGCCGCCTTCAACGCCGGCCTGGCCGGGGATCGACGCTGACATGATCCTCAACGGATGGGACGCCCATCGGGGCGTGTTCGCCGGGCTCGAGCAGGTCCGCGTAGCACTCTGAGCGCTCCGGAACAGCAACGTTAGAAGCAGGTCAACTGCGTCGCGGGTCGCGGCGTCCTGGCTGGACGCCGTTCCGAGCGCGGGTTCGCCCTCGGGGTCTGGGGCGCGAGCACCGGCGCGGCGCTCGCGTCGGGCCGCTGCTCGGCGGGCTGGTCGTCGACGGCCTGAGCTGGCGCTGGATCTTGCTCGTCCGTCCCGATCGGCCTGCTGCTCGCCGTCCTGACGGTACGAGTCGTGCCGGAGTCGCGGGAGGACGTCCCGCGCCGGCTCGATCTCGCCGGCATCACGCTCTTTGGCACTGCGTGCCTGGCGGTGGTCTTCGGTCTGATCCGCGGCAACGATGACGGCTGGAGCAGCGCGCCGATCGTCGCCTCCATCGTGCTGCTCGGCGCGTTCGTGCTCGTCGCGCTGCGCAGGCACGCGCCGATGCTGCCGCTCGGTCTCTTCCTCGTCCCGGCCTTCACCGGCACCCGCCCTGGTCGCGTTCGCGCAGTCGGTGGGGATCTACAAGCACGGCGCCGCCCGTGGCGCTGTCCGAGGTGACTAGGCGGTGGCGATGACCCCGTCGGAAAGAGGGGGGTGCGTTTGCCTCTCGTTCCGACACACAACAGCGGAGTCCGGGGGTACCGGGTAGTCACGACGTGTGTGGAGAGTGTTTTTTCTACCTGTAACGACGCGATTTGCAGCTGCACCGGGGAGCGTAGCGCGTCCATAAAGTGGCGCGACGGCGTTCGTGCCTGCTTGGAACCGCTGAATCGGCAAGCTCGCCGTCGACAAGCTCAAGGCGGCAGCTCCGGGCTCGACGAGGCTGGCGCGGACGTGGCGCTTGCCGACCTCGGTGAGCAGACCGAGAGAGCCGCCGCCGTGGTCATCATCGGCATGGGTCTCGTGTTCCTGCTCGCTCCTCGTGTCGCGAGCCTCAACCGCACATGGGCATGTCAGCGGCCTGATGAAGCGCGCAGGGCGCGACGGCCCGGTGCTCGCGGGGGCGGCGTTCGCGGATCGCCTGGACACCGTGCATCGGGCCGACGCTCGGCGCGATCCTCGCAGCAGCGGCGTTGACAGAGTCCGCCGATCGCGGCGCGCTCGCGGGGCTCTGGGACGCCTCGACGGTCTCGCTCAGTTCCTTCGGCTCGGCTGCGCTCAGAATGTCACCAGCAGCATCGTGGAGAGCAGGCCGGCGGCGATGCAGTAGATGCCGAACGGGGTGAGGCGGTTGGTTTCGAAGAAGCGCAGCAGGAAGCGGACGGCGAGGTAGGTGGTGCAGGCGGCGGCGAGTGCGCCGGCGAGTGCGGCGCTGCGGACGCCGTCGCCGGTGGGGCCGAGCAGGTCGGGGAGCTTGTAGAGGGCGGCGGCGCCGATGATCGGGGTTGCGAGCAGGAAGCCGTAGCGGGCGGCGTCTTCGTTGGAGAGGCCGGCGAGCAGGCCGCCGCCCATCGTCATGCCGGAGCGGGAGATGCCGGGGATCAGCGCGGCGGCTTGTGCGGTGCCGATCGCGATCGCCTGCCGCCACCTCAGCGTCGTGGCGATCTCGGCGTCGCTGTCGGCGGCGGGGCGCTCGTCGTCGGCGGGCGCGCGTCGGCGCCAGCGCTCGAACGCGAGCAGCAGCACGCCGTTGAGCGTGAGGAAGATCGCGGCCGAGGTCGGGGAGGCGAAGAGGCTGCGCAGCGTGTGCTCCAGTGCGAGGCCGAGGATCCCGGCCGGCACGGTCCCGACGATCAGCAGCCAGCCGAGGCGGGCGTCGGTGTCGGCGGGGTCGATGCGGCGGTCGCGCAGGGAGCGGCCGAGGCCGCGCGCGATCCGCAGCCAGTCCTTCAGGAAGAAGAGGAAGAGGACGATCGCGGTCGCGAGGTGGGTCGCGACGAGGAAGGTGAGGAAGTAGTCGTCGTTCTGGTGGATGTCCCAGCCCAGCAGCGAGGGCAGGATCACGCCGTGGCCGAGGCTGGAGACGGGGAACGGCTCGGCGACGCCCTGCAGCGCGCCGAGGACGATCGCCTGCGCGATCGAGATCGGGTCGCTCATCGGCCCGAACCAGCGGTCGCGGGACTGCGGCGGCGGGTGCGCAGCAGCAGCCAGCCGACAGTGCAGGCGAGTGCGAGGACGACGGCGTAGTCGGCGTAGCGGAAGGCGTGGTGGACCTGCTCCCAGTTGTCGCTCACCGCCCAGCCGAGTCCGGCGAAGGCCGCGCACCAGATCAGGCTGCCGAGCGCGGTCAGCACGATGTAGGACGGCAGCGGGGAGCGGAAGACGCCGGCCGGGACCGAGATGAAGGAGCGCACCAGCGGAGTCAGGCGCCCGAGGAAGACGGCGCGGGCGCCGAAGCGGTCGAACCAGCGCTGGGCTCTGGCGACGCGGTGGGGCGGCAGGTGCAGCCAGCGGCCGTGGCGCTCGAGCAGCGGGTGGCCGCCGCGGTTGCCGATCGTCCAGCCGGCGAGCGAGCCGAGCAGGGAGCCGAGCGTGCCGGCGGCGACCATCACGAGGTAGGACTCCAGGCCGGCGTGGGGATGGAAGCCGAGCACGGTGACGTCGGCGTTGGCGACGACGCCCGCGGCGAGCACGCCGGCGTAGAGCATCGTCAGCTCGCCGCCGACGGGCAGCAGCGCGTCGAGGGCCATCAGCGCGAAGACGGCGAGCACGCCGTGGCGGGCGACGAAGTCGACGAGCTGGCCGGAGATCGAGGCGAGGTGGAGGCTGTTCACGTTGCCCACGATGGCGGTGGGGACCTGAACGGAACCTGACTGCGACGCGCCGATCCCTTCGCGGGTGGGCGCTCAGCCGCCATGATCGAGAGCGATGACGACCCGGATCGGAGTGTGCGAGGACGACGCGGACCTGCGCTCGGTGCTGGAGCGGGCGCTGCGCGCCGAGGGCTTCGAGGTGCGGGCGACGATGACGGGCCACGAGGCGGTCGAGGCGTTCACGGTCGCGCCGCCGGACCTGCTCGTGCTCGACGTGGGGCTGCCGGATGCCGATGGCCGTGACGTCTGCCAGGCGCTGCGCTCTCACGGCGTCGGGGCGCCGGTGATCTTCCTGACCGCGCGCGATGCGCTGACGGATCGTCTCTCGGGCTTTCACGCCGGCGGCGACGACTACCTGACGAAGCCGTTCGCGCTCGCCGAGCTGCTCGTGCGCGTGCGCGCGCTGCTGCGCCGCGGCGGCGGGACTGGAGGCGGCGCAGCGCCGGCCGCCGCCGACCTCGACGGGGCGCGCCCGCTGCGGCTGGACCCGGCCGCGCACGCCGCGCGCGTCGGCGAGCTGGTCGCGCAGCTGACGCCGACCGAGTTCCGGCTGCTGGCGGCGCTCGTCGCGCGGCCCGGCGAGGTCGTGCGCCGGCACGAGCTGGTCGCGGCCGCCTGGCCCGACGGCGCGATCGTGCACGACAACACGCTCGACGCCTACGCCGGTCGGCTGCGGCGCAAGCTGGGCACGCTTGAGGCGACGCAGCGGATCGAGACGGTGCGCGGCGTGGGGTACGTGCTGCGGTGAGCGGCGCGCCGCGGCGACCGCTGAGTGGCCGGTCGGGCGTGCGCGCGCGTGTCGCCGCGGTGCTCGGCCGTCTCGATCTGCGCGACCGCGTGACGCTCGCGACCGCCGTTGTGCTCGCGGGCGGGCTGGCGGTGCTGAGCGCCGGGGCGCTGCTGCTGCTGGTCGGTCAGCTCGACCATGATGTCTCCTCGACGCTGAGTGAGCGGGCCGATGCGCAGCTGGCGGCCGTCGTGGAGGTCGACGGTCGGCCGGTCGTGCGACCGGCCGGCGACGGCGTGCTCGACGAGCAGAACTGGGTCTTCGACGCCGACGGCGTGGTGCTGCGCCAGCCGCGCGCGAGCGAGGCGGTCGCCGCCGCCGCGCGCGACCTCGCCGGCGTCACACGCGCGACCGAGCGCGACATCGGCGAGGACGTGCGGCTTCGTGCCGAGCCCGTCGAGGCTCCGGGCGGCGGGGCGCCGATCGGGACGGTCGTGGTCGGTGTCTCGCTGGGGCCGTACGAGCGGACTGAGCACCTGGCGCTGCTGGCTGTCGTCTTCCTCGATGTCTGCATCGTCGCGTTCGGTGCGCTGCTGGCGCGGCGCGCTGTCGGCAAGGCGCTGAGACCGGTCGCCGACATGACCGGGCAGGCGGCGGAGTGGAGCGAGCACGATCTCGATCGCCGCTTTGACCTCGGTCCGCCGCGCGACGAGCTGACCGCGCTGTCGGCGACGCTCGACGCGCTGCTGGCGCGGATCGCCGCGAGCGTCCGGCGCGAGCAGCGCTTCTCGGCCGAGATGGCGCACGAGCTGCGTACCCCGCTGGCCGGCGTGCGCGGAGAGGCCGAGCTGGCGTTGGGCGCCGCCGGGATGCCGCCGGAGGTGCAGGCTGCGCTGAAGCAGGTGCTGCGCGGCGCGGACCGGATGCAGGGCGTGATCGACGCGCTGCTGGCGGCCGCGCGTGGCGAGGACGGCGGCGGTGGCGTCGGGGACGCCGTGTCGGCCGCGCGGCGGGCGGTCGAGGCAGCCGAGCGGGTCGCTGCCGATGCCGGCGTCACGCTGACGCTCGCTGGCGGCGATGCGCGAGACGCGCTTGCGGTCGCGGCCGAGCAGCAGCTCGTCTCGCAGGCGCTGGCGCCGCTGCTGGACAATGCGATCCGCCACGCGCGCAGCACCGTCGAGGTGCGGCTGCGGCGCACTGACGGAAGCGTGCTCGTCGAGGTCCTCGACGATGGGGATGGGATCGCGGCCGACGCCGTCGAGACGATTTTCGCGCCGGGCGCCAGCTCGTCCGGCGGTGCCGGGCTCGGGCTGCCGCTGGCGCGACGGATCGCGCGCTCTGCCGGTGGGGACGTCGTCGCCACGCCCGCCGCCGCGTCCGGCGGCGGTCAGCTGACGCTGCGTCTGCCGGCGCTCGGCTGAGCGGCGCCTGCGAGCTGCGCGGCGGGCGCTGTCTGCGCGGACGCCGGCGGCGCGGTTGCGCGAACGGCCTCCTGCTCGCCGCGCCCTCGCGGGCGTCTGACCTTCACGTACTCCGCGAGGTAGTAGGAGCCGACGACGAACAGCGCGGCGGCGAGTTGGATGCCGAGCGTCTCCCACGTCGAGTACATCTCAAACCAGGCGCCCATCCATCCCGGCAGGGTGAACGGAGTCGGGTGGGTCGGGATCCATCCGAGCTGCTGGAAGCTGAGCGCGGTGCCGCCGATCATCACGACGAGCACGACGCCGACGAGCACCCCGGTCAGCACGAGCATCCGCTTGTACGGCAGCTTGTGATGCAGCCAGAAGACCAGCACCCCGACGATCGCGGTCGCGGCCAGTCCGAAGGC